>NZ_LBMX01000042.1:0-146190 GCF_001010885.1 Clostridium sp. C8
TATATATATAACAATGTAATTAAATTTAATTATATGGATAAATTGTATTAATATAGAAAAACGCTAATTAATGATACAATTTTTATTAAAAATTAGATTTAATGGTTAAAAAAATAAATTTGATAATTTTTTAACAAAAAAACATTGACAAAAAATAAACAATGCAATAAAATAAATTTGTAATCAAAATTAAAGTAAATTAAAAATGTGAAAAAGAAAATTTATCTTATAAATATTAGGAGGAATAAAAAATGGCTGTAACAAATGCACAAGAATTAACTCAAAGAATTAAAGAATTAAGAGAAGCGCAAAAAATATTTGCTACCTATACACAAGAGCAGGTAGATGAGATTTTCAGACAAGCAGCTATGGCAGCAAATGATAACCGAATTAAATTAGCAAGAATGGCAGTTGAAGAAAGTGGAATGGGAATAGTAGAAGATAAAGTAATAAAAAATCACTTTGCTGCTGAATATATATATAATCAATACAAGGACATGAAAACATGTGGAGTTATAGAAGAAGATCATACTTTTGGAATAACTAAAATTGCAGAGCCGATAGGTGTTGTAGCAGCTATAGTTCCGACTACTAATCCAACATCAACAGCAATATTTAAAACATTAATAGCGTTAAAAACAAGAAATGCAATAATTATATCACCACATCCAAGAGCTAAAAAAGCTACAATTGAGGCAGCAAGAATAGTATTAAATGCGGCTGTTAAAGCTGGAGCTCCGGAAGGAATAATAGCTTGGATAGATGAACCATCAGTTGAATTATCACAAAATGTTATGAGGGAATCAGATATTATCTTAGCTACAGGTGGTCCTGCAATGGTTAAGTCAGCTTATTCATCAGGAAGACCGGCTTTAGGAGTTGGAGCAGGAAATACTCCAGCTATTATAGATGAAACTGCACATATAAAGATGGCTGTAAACTCAATACTTCTTTCAAAAACTTTTGATAATGGAGTTATTTGTGCATCAGAGCAAAGCATCTTAGTAATGGATGAAATTTATGATGAAGTTAGAAAAGAATTATCTGCAAGAGGAGCATACATCTTAAAGGGTGAAGAAATAGATAAAGTAAGAAAGATAATATTAAATGAAAAGGGTGGCTTAAATGCTAATATGGTTGGGCAGCCAGCATACAAAATAGCTGAAATGGCTGGAGTAAAGGTTCCAGAAGATGCAAAAGTTTTAGTTGGAGAAGTTGAATCAGTAGAATTAGAAGAACCATTTTCACATGAAAAATTATCACCAGTACTAGCTATGTATAGAGTAAAAACATTTGATGAAGCTTTAACAAAGGCATGCCGATTAATAGAATTAGGAGGTATGGGACATACGTCAGTATTCTATACGGATCAAATAAAGTCAACAGAAAGAATTGCTAGATTTGGGGCGGCAATGAAAACTGCAAGAACATTAATAAATATGCCTGCTTCACAAGGAGCTATAGGAGATATATTTAACTTTAGACTAGCACCCTCATTAACACTAGGTTGTGGATCTTGGGGTGGAAACTCAGTTTCAGAAAATGTAGGACCTAAGCATTTAATAAATGTAAAAAGTGTTGCTGAAAGGAGAGAAAATATGCTTTGGTTTAGAGTTCCAGAAAAAACTTATTTTAAATATGGATGTTTACCAATTGCGTTGCAAGAACTGCATGAAATGGGTAAAAAGAAAGTATTTATAGTTACAGATAAAATGTTAGCTGAACTTGGATACACAGCTAGAATAACAGATGTTTTAGAAAGATACGGAATAGACTTTAGAATATTTTCAGAGGTTGAACCAGATCCTACTTTATCAGCAGCTAAAAAAGGTGCAGAAGCAATGCTTGCATTTAATCCAGATGTTATAATTTCTTTAGGTGGAGGCTCACCTATGGATGCAGCTAAGATTATGTGGGTAATGTATGAACATCCAGAAGTTAGATTTGAAGATTTAGCAATGAGATTTATGGATATAAGAAAGAGAGTTTACAAATTCCCTACTATGGGTGAAAAAGCAATGATGGTTGCTATTCCAACATCAGCAGGTACTGGATCAGAAGTTACACCATTTGCTGTTATAACTGATGAAAAAACAGGTGTTAAATATCCACTTGCAGATTATGAATTAACTCCAGATATGGCAATAGTTGATGCAGAGCTTATGATGAGTATGCCAAGAGGATTAACAGCAGCTTCAGGTATTGATGTTTTAGTTCATGCGATTGAAGCATATGTTTCAGTATTAGCCTCAGAATATACTAATGGATTAGCTTTAGAAGCAATAAGATTAGTATTTAAGTATTTACCAGTTGCTTATAATGAAGGAAGTACAAATGTAAAAGCAAGAGAAAAAATGGCGCATGCGGCTTCAATAGCAGGATTAGCTTTTGCCAATGCTTTCCTTGGAATTTGTCACTCAATGGCTCATAAGTTAGGTGCGTTCCATCACTTACCACATGGTATGGCTAATGCATTACTAATAAATGAATCAATTAAATTTAATGCAGCAGATGCTCCAACTAAACAAGCAGCATTTGCTCAATACAAGTATCCTAATGCAGCATGGAGATATGCTAGAATAGCAGATTATCTACAATTAGGTGGAAATACAGAAGCTGAAAAAGTTGAATTATTAACAAAAGCTATAGATGATTTAAAGAATAAGGTTGGAATGCCAAAATCAATTTCAGACGCAGGCGTGTTAAAGGAAAGCTTCTATGCTACAATAGATGAAATGGTTGAGCAAGCATTTGATGATCAATGTACAGGAGCTAATCCTAGATATCCATTAATGAGTGAAATTAAGCAAATGTATATAAATGCTTATGAAGGAGTAAAACCAAAGGAAGTTAAAAAAGAAACTAAGAAAAAATAATATTTCAAATAAAAAATAGAGAATATGATAGGTATTCTCTATTTTTTTATTTTTATATTAATCATACATTTTATAAAAATATGATATTATTTATAGAGAGAATTATTAAGAGATTACAAGGATGATGTGATGTTTGGAGGAATTTTATGAAAAAATTAATTTTAGCAGTTTTGATATTAGTTTTTGCACAGATATTTATGATTGGATGTTCAAAGGAGGTAAGCAAAGAAAGTGAAAAAGAGATAAAAGAAACAATTGATTTAGTTTTATCTTATAAAAATGGATATGATGATAATATGAAAAAACATATAAGTGAAGATAATTTTTATATATGTAATTATGTAGAGTTTTATTCACTATATATAGGTGAATTAAATCTTGAGAAATATGAAAGTTCAATTAAAAACATAAATAAAGAAAATGAAAAGTATAAAGTGTATATGGTTCTTAATATGGAAGCTAAGGCACTTGAAACACATGGAGATGAAGAATCAAGTGATGAAGCTATAGGAGAAGATGTTCCAGTTGAGGTAGTGGTTAAAGAAAAAAATGGAGAGTATTATATAGAGGGATTTACAGAATATGAAAACTTAGAAAAGGCTAAAGAATTAAATTCAGGATTTAACTAAGAACTAAAATAAATTTAAGAAAAGGTGAAATAAATGAAACCATTAGCAGAAGTAATGAGACCACAAAAGCTAGAGGATTTTATAGGTCAAAAGAAGATACTATCTAAGGGGAAACCTTTATATAATCTAATTATAAATAAAATGATTCCCAATTGCATACTGTATGGACCTCCAGGAACAGGGAAAACAACTTTAGCTAATATAATGGCTAATTATGTTGATAAAAAGTTTTATAGGTTAAATGCAACTACAGCATCGGTGAAGGATATACAACAAATAACTGAAAGTTTAGATAGCTTACTTAATTATAATGGAGTGGTAATATACATTGATGAATTGCAACATTTTAGTAAAAAACAACAACAAGCACTTTTAGAGTTTATTGAAAATGGAAGAGTTACATTAATAGCAAGTACTACGGAAAATCCATACTTTGCAATTCATAAAGCTATATTAAGTAGGTGTAACATATTTCAATTTGAAGCTCTTAGCATAAAAGAAATAGCAGAAGGGTTAGAAATAGCAATAAAAAGAATAATAAATGAAGGAGTAGAAGTAGAATATTCATTAGAAGCTATAAAATATATCAGTGAAATTTCTCAAGGAGATTATAGAAAAGCCTATAATATACTAGAACTTGCTATAAATTCACAACTTAAAAAAGTAAAAGAACTTTCTATAGAGTATATAGAAAGTTTAAATCAATCCCATATGAGGGCTGATGCAAATGGAGATGAATATTATAATTTGCTAAGTGCACTACAAAAAAGTATAAGAGGTAGTGATGCTGATGCTGCTATTCATTATTTGGCAAGACTTATTAAATCCGGAAATTTAACTGCAATAATAAGAAGAATTTCTGTAATAGCAGCTGAAGATATAGGTCTTGCACATCCTAATGCATTAACTGTAATAAATTCAGGGATAGAATTAGCATTAAAAGTAGGACTTCCAGAAGCACAAATTATATTATCAGAAATGGTTATATATTTAGCAACACTTCCAAAATCAAATAGTGCATATTTAGCAATAGCTAGTGCTATGAGTGATTTAGAAAATAAAAATATGGGAGATATACCTAATCACCTTAAAGATACTCATTATTCAGGAGCAGAAAGCTTAGGAGCTTTTGGTTATAAATATCCTCATGACTATGAAAATAATTATGTAAATCAACAATATATGCCTGAAAACTTGAAAAATACTAAATACTATTTTACGCAAAAAAACAAGTATGAAGAAAGTATAAATAGGTATTGGAAAGAAGTAAAATAATAGAGGAGTAAAAGTGATATTATTGACAATACCAGAGTGTTTTGGTAAGATATATAAAGTAAATACTAGTAAAATAGTCAACATTAAAAGGGGGAAGTATTATGAAGCTTTCTACTAAAGGTAGATACGGGGTTAAGGCTATGGTAGACCTTGCGATGCATTATGGAGATACCCCTGTTTCAATAAAAACAATCTCCCAAAGACAAAATATATCTGAATATTATTTAGAGCAACTATTTTCACCACTCAGGAAAGCAAATCTTATCAAAAGTATAAGAGGTGCTCAAGGAGGATATGTATTAAATAGAGCTCCAGAGGATATAACAGTGGCAGATGTAATGAATGTGCTTGAAGGACCTGTTGAAATAGCAGAGTGTATTGAAGGAACTGATTGCGATAACATTGATTTTTGTGCTACTAGATTGTTATGGGAAAAAATAAAAAATAGCATTGATGAAGTAATGAAGAGTATAACACTTCAAGATATAGTTGATGACTATGTAAGAATGAAGGATGAAAACCAATCTATTAAGATTGTTAAAAGGAGTAAATAGATATGAGAAATGTATATATGGATTATGCAGCAACAACTTATGTTAAACCTGAAGTTTTAGAAGAAATGATACCATTCTTTACAGAAAGATATGGAAATCCATCATCCTTTTATGGAATTTCTAGAGAAACTAAAATGGCTATTGATAAAGCTAGAAGTAGAGTTGCTAAAGCTTTAAATTGTGATCAAAGTGAAGTTTATTTTACAGGTGGTGGATCTGAAGCTGATAACTGGGCTATTAAGGGGATAGCATCAGCTCACAGAAAAAAAGGTAATCACATTATAACTACTAAAATAGAGCACCATGCAGTACTTCATACTTGTGAATATTTAGAAAAAAATGGTTTTGAAGTAACTTATTTAAATGTTGATAAAGAAGGATTTATTGATTTAGAAGAATTAAAAAATTCTATAACTGATAAAACTATATTAGTTTCTATTATGTTTGCAAATAATGAAATAGGGACTATTCAACCAATTAAGGAAATAGGTGAAATTTGTAGAGAAAGAAAAGTTATATTTCATACAGATGCAGTTCAAGCAATTGGAAATGTTACAGTAGATGTAAAGGAAATGAATATAGACCTATTATCTTTAGCAGGACATAAAATATATGGACCTAAAGGAATTGGAGCGCTTTACATAAGAAAAGGCGTGAGAATAGATAATCTAATTCATGGCGGTGGGCAAGAAAGAGCTAGAAGAGCAGGTACTGAAAATACAGCATCAATAGTTGGACTTGGAAAAGCTATAGAACTTGCAACAGATAATTTAGAGGAACACAGCAAGAAACTTATTATGCTTAGAGATAGATTGATTGAAGGACTATTAAAAGTACCTCATACAAGATTGAATGGTCCTAGAGGTGAAAGAAGATTACCAGGAAATTCCAACATAACATTTGAATTTATAGAAGGTGAGTCTATACTTTTATCTTTAGATTTTGAGGGTGTATGTGCTTCAAGTGGTAGTGCATGTACTTCTGGATCTCTTGATCCATCACATGTATTATTAGCAATAGGGTTACCTCATGAATTAGCACACGGATCTTTAAGATTGACATTAGGTGATGGTTCAACTGATGAAGATGTAGATTATGTACTAGAAGTTGTTCCACCTATTATAGAAAGACTTAGAAATATGTCTCCATTATGGGAAGACTTTTTAAAGAAGGGAGAAAAATATTATGATGTACAGCGATAAGGTTATGGATCATTTTAGAAATCCAAGAAATGTAGGGGAAATAGAAGATGCAAATGGGGTGGGAGAAGTTGGAAACGCCAAATGCGGAGATATAATGAAGGTTTATTTAAAAATTGAAGATAATATAGTTAAAGATGTAAAATTCAAGACTTTTGGATGTGGATCTGCTATTGCTTCATCATCAATGGCAACAGAATTAATAAAAGGAAAAACTGTAGAAGAAGCTTGGGAGTTATCAAATAAAGCAGTTGCAGAAGCTTTAGATGGCCTTCCACCTGTAAAAATGCACTGTTCTGTTTTAGCTGAAGAAGCTATTCACAAAGCAATTAATGATTATAGAAAAAATACAGGTTTAGAGCTTTGGGACTTCGAAGAACATGATGATATACATGATCATGTTCATGGCGATGAGTAGGAATTAATATGAAGAAAAAAGTAGTAGTAGGTATGAGTGGTGGAGTTGATAGCTCCGTTGCTGCATACCTTTTAAAAAAACAAGGTTACGAAGTAATAGGCGTAACTATGAAACATTTTGATGATGAAGATGAAAGCTATATGGAAAGAGAAGGCGGGTGTTGCTCTCTTTCATCAGTAGAAGATGCAAGAAGAGTTGCTGATAAGTTAGAAATACCATTTTATGTTCTTAACTTTAAGGAGTCATTTAAAGAAAAAGTAATAGATTATTTTGTACAGGAATATATGGAAGGAAAAACTCCAAATCCATGTATTGCATGTAATAAGCATATAAAATTTGATGAATTTTTAAGAAGATCAAAGGGAATTGGAGCAGATTATGTAGCTACAGGTCATTATGCTAAAATAGAGAAAAATGAAGATGGAAGATATCTTTTAATAAAAGCAGATGATGATAAAAAAGACCAAACCTATGCTTTATATAATTTTACACAGGAGCAATTAAGTCAAACCTTAATGCCTTGTGGAGATTATACTAAAGATAAGATAAGAGAAATAGCTAAAGAAATTGGTCTTGCAGTTCATAATAAAAAGGATAGTGAGGAAATATGTTTTATCCCAGATAATAATCATGGTAAATATATTTCTTTAGTTAAGCCTAATGAAGTAAATACAGGAAACTTTATTGATAAAAATGGGAATATACTAGGAAAGCATAAAGGAATAGTATATTACACAATAGGTCAAAGAAAAGGATTAGGTATAGCTTTAGGGAGACCGGTTTTTGTTACTGATATTATTCCTAATACTAATGAAGTAGTTCTTGGACCGGAAGAGGATATATTTAAAACTGATTTAGTAGCAAAGGATATTAACTTTATTCCTTTTGAAAATTTGAAGGAAGCAATGTCTGTTACAGCTAAGGTAAGGTATTCGGCAAAACCTTCTGAAGCAATAATTTATCCCCTTGAAAATGGAAAAGTTAAAGTGTCATTTAAAGATAAACAAAGGGCCATTACCAAAGGGCAATCTGTTGTATTTTATGATGGAAATGTTGTTGTTGGTGGAGGAATAATAGAAAAAATTATATAATTTTAAAATTCTCATATTTTTGTATGAGAATTTTTTTTTATCTTTTGGGGATAATATAGGTAATATGGATAGAAAGGGGAAAAGTTATGCTAAAAACTAAGGATTTCTATTTATTAAAAGTATATGACATAAGGGGGAAGTATTTAGGGATAGTAGATGATATTTACATTAATTTTCACCAAGGAACTATTGAAGGCTTTTTTATCTCTAACTATCTACTATTCAGTAAAAAAAATTTCGTTAAGACTAAAGATATTATTTCTTTAGAAGAGGTTATTATTGTAAAAGAATTAAGTAAGAAAGCTGGATTATCATTTAAATCTATAAAAGATATGGATATAAAAGATAAAAATAATGTTATGAGAGGGATTTTAGAAGATTTAATTATAGAAAAAAGGGATTTATCAATAAAGGGATTAGTTATGAGTTCTGGTATATTTGATAGAATGATAAAAGGAAAAGAAATATTACTTTTAAAACAATGCCTTTTAGGGGAAGATTTTATTTTATATTATGGAAGTGATGAGGTAAGGTTACAAAGTTTACCTCGTAAGAAAAAATATGTTAGTTTATAAAAAATACAAAAAAATAATTAATCCTATTTTAATAATAATAGTAGCTTTAATAATTTTGGCTTTATACATAAAAATAAAAACACTAAATAGTATAGTAAATATAATTTTTATTGGATTTATATTTGCGTATACTTTAAAACCTTTTAGAGATGGTTTAAGTGAAAAATTTAAATTAAATAAAAGAGTTGCATCTATTTCTATAATAATCGTGATTGTTTTTAGCTTAATATTATTGTCTTATATAATAATCCCATCAATATTAAGAGAAAGTTATAATTTTGGATCAATATTAGATAATATAGACATTTACATAAAAAATATTGCAAAAAAAATGAATTTGAATGATTTATCTTTTTTTCAAGGAATATATGAGCAAATAAGTGAAGAAGCAAATATGTTCTTTGCTAAAATTTCTGATAATTTTTTAGAAAATTTATTTCTTTGTTTTGAAAGCTTAGTTTCGCTAGCAATTATACCTATAGTTACATATTATTTTCTAGTAGATGGAGATTTAATTTATAATAAGCTTTTACTAATATTACCAACAGAAAAAAGAATAATAGCTAAAAAAGTTCTTAATAACTTAGATAAGGTGTTATCCAGATATATAATAAGTCAATTATTATTGTCTTTAATTATAGGGGTTTTAACTTTTATAGTACTTCTTATTTTAGATGTAAAATTTGCCTTAATACTAGGTATATTTAATGGAATATTAAATATCGTACCTTATTTTGGGCCAATAATAGGAGGGGTGCCTGCTATATTTATAGCTCTTATGGATTCACCTAATAAGGCGTTATATACAATAATTGCTGTGTTTTTGATTCAGCAAATAGAAGGAAATATTCTATCGCCCAAAATAACTGGAGATAGTACTAATATGCATCCTATTATAATCATAATCTTATTATTAGTAGGAGAAAAGTTGGGTGGTCTTATAGGAATGGTGATTGCAGTACCGATAGGAGTAATAGTTAAAGTTATATATGAAGATATCAATGATTATTTATTCTAAATAAAATAATTGACATAATTTAATAAATAAACTATAATTTCATTGAAATATTAGAAAATTTAATATTTGGCATTGAAGAGAATGAGTAAATATAGATTGTGTATTCAGAGAGGGAGTGTTTGCTGAAAACTTCTTACACTATATATTGAAGCTATCTTGGAGCTATATTATCTAAGTGATGTATTGTTAAATACATAATTAGGGTGGTACCGCGGAATTTATGTTTTCGTCCCTTTTTTATAGGGATGGAAACTTTTTTTATTATATAAGAATATAAAGTAAAGTTTGGAGGCAATATATATGAAATTCATGGGAACAAATGAACTTAGAGAAGCTTATTTAAGCTTTTTTGAATCAAAGAATCACTTAAGGTTAGAGAGCTTTCCTCTAGTACCTAAAAATGATAAATCACTATTATTAATAAATGCTGGTATGGCACCGCTTAAGCCATATTTTACAGGGTTACAAGAACCGCCAAGAAAAAGAATAACTACTTGTCAAAAATGTATAAGAACAGGAGATATAGAAAATGTAGGTAAAACATCAAGACATGGTACTTTCTTTGAAATGCTTGGGAATTTCTCATTTGGAGATTATTTTAAAGAAGAAATAATTCCTTGGGCTTGGGAGTTTATAACAGAAACTCTTCAAATTCCAAAAGATAAGTTATACGTGACAATATACTTAGAAGATGATGAAGCTTTTGATATTTGGTGTAATAAAACTGATGTAGATCCAAAAAGGATATTTAGACTTGGAAAAGATGATAACTTCTGGGAAATAGGTGTGGGGCCATGTGGACCATGTACAGAAATTCATTATGATAGAGGCGAAGGCGTTATTACAAACGTGGATGATTTTGTAAAAGCAAGTGATGAAGATAGAGTAGTTGAGTTTTGGAACCTTGTGTTTACACAATTTGATAAAGATGAAGAAGGAAATTATAATAAATTAGCAAATCCTAATATTGATACAGGCATGGGACTTGAAAGAATAGCAACTATAATGCAAGGTGTTAATAATATTTTTGAAATAGATACAGTTAAGAATATACTTCATAAGGTATCAGATTTATCAGGGGTAAAATATGGAGTTGATAAAATAAAGGATATTTCTTTAAGAATAATTACAGATCATGTTAAGTCAGTAACTATGCTTATTTGCGATGGAGTACAACCAAGTAATGAAGGTAGAGGATATGTTTTAAGAAGATTACTTAGAAGAGCAGCAAGACATGGAAGATTACTTGGAATAAAAGATTTATTCTTAACTGAAATAGTTGAATCAGTAGTTGAAAACTATGGTAGTGCTTATCCTATGCTTATAGAAAATAAAGAATATATAGAAAAAATAGTTTTATTAGAGGAAGAAAGATTTAATGAAACTATAGACTCAGGAATGAATATTTTAAATGACTATATAGAAGAAATAAAAGCTTCTAAGGAAAAAACATTAAAAGGGGAAAAAGCATTCAAACTATACGATACTTATGGTTTTCCAATAGAGTTAACAGAAGAAATTTTAGAAGAAAAAGGCATGAAGGTTGATCATGAAGCTTTTAGAAAAGAAATGGATGAACAAAGACAAAGGGCAAGAAATGCAAGAGGAGAATCATCATATATGGGAAGTGATGAAAGTCCGATTAATAAAATAGATGCATCTGTAAATACTGAATTTATGGGATATAACAATCTTGAAGTAAAATCCAATATATTAGTTTTAGCAGATGATAATAGTTTTGTTGAAGAATTGTCAAAAGGACAAAAGGGATATATAGTTACTGAAAAAACACCTTTCTATGCAGAAATGGGTGGTCAAGTAGGAGATAAAGGAACTATAAAAACAGCTTTAGGTGAAGCTTATATTTATGATACAAAGAAAAATGTTGGTGGAAAAACTATTCATTATGTTAAAGTTTTAGATGGAACAATAAAAGTAAATGATGAAGCAAATCTTAGGGTGGATATTTTAAGAAGAAGCAGCATTGCAAAAAATCATACAGCTACACATATGCTGCATGAAGCTTTAAAGCAAATTGTAGGAAAGCATGTAAATCAAGCAGGTTCTTATGTTGATGATGAAAGATTAAGATTTGACTTTGCTCACTTCCAAGGATTAACAGAGGATGAAATACAAAGTATTGAAGAGTTAGTTAATAAAAAAATAATGGAAGTATTTGAAGTTGATACAAATCTTATGACTTTAGATGAAGCAAAAGAGTCAGGAGCAATGGCTTTATTTGATGATAAATATGGTGATAAAGTTAGAGTTGTAAGTGTTGGAGAGTTCTCAAAGGAGCTTTGTGGAGGTACTCATGTTAATAATTCAGGAGAAATTGGATTATTTAAAATAGTATCAGAGACAGGTGTTGCAGCAGGAATAAGAAGAATAGAAGCTGTAACAGGGTTAAATGCAATAAAATACATGGAAGAAAAGCAAAGACTTTTAAAAGAAGCATGCAATGCATTGAAATGTACTGAAAAAGACGTATTAAAGAAGATAGCTTCACAAGGTGCTGAAATTAAAGAAAAAGAAAAAGAAATATCAGAACTTAAGAGTAAATTAACATCAGGAATTGAGGATGATATTTTAGCGTCAGTTAAGGATATAAAAGGAGTAAGAGTTGTAGCATATGGACTTGAAGGCATAGACGGAAATGCACTAAGAGATCTAGGCGATAAAATGAGAAGTAAACTTTCAACTGGAGTAGTTGTTTTATTAAGTAATGTAGGTGGAAAAGTTAATGTAATATCTATGGCTACAAAGGATGTAATAGAAATGGGAATTCATTGTGGAAAAATAATTAAGGAAGTGGCAGCAGTAGTTGGCGGCGGCGGCGGCGGAAGACCGGATATGGCTCAAGCTGGTGGTAAAAATCCTGAAAATATCAAATCTGCTATAGAAAAAACATACTCAGTAGTAGAATCTTTAGTGAAATAATCTTTAGTAAAATAGTGTACTTTTATAATTATATAGTTTATAATATAATTAATTAAGTAAAACCTGTGAATAGAATTCTAAAAAAATGAAATAATATCATTAGGGATACTATTAAACTAAATATTAGTAAGGGGGTGAGCTGCATTAGCAGCGGTTGTATGAATAATAACTTAGATCAAACAATGCAATTTAACTTAAACATCAATAAAGAGGATTTAACAAAATCAATATTAACAGATGTTTACAATGCGTTACAGGAGAAAGGTTATAATCCTATAAACCAATTAGTAGGATATCTTATTTCAGGGGACCCTTCTTACATTACAAGCTACAACGGAGCAAGAGCTTTACTAAGAAAACTTGAAAGAGATGAAATTCTTGAGGAAGTTATAAAATCTTATTTAGAAATAAAATAAAGAGTGCCCGTTAAAATCGGGCACTCTTTAATATTTAAGGAGACAATTATGAGAATACTTGGTTTAGATGTTGGGTCTAGAACAATAGGAGTAGCAATAAGTGATCCTTTAGGCTGGACTGCCCAAGGGATAACTACTATAAGAAGAAGTAAAAAAGAACAAGACATAGAAGAAATTAAAAAAATATGTAGAGAATATTCTGTTGAAACTATAGTTATAGGATTACCAAAAAATATGAACAATACTATAGGAGAAGCTGGTGAAAGAGTATTAGAGCTTTCGGAAATTATAAAAGAAGCTACTGGGTTAAAGATTGAGATGTGGGATGAGAGACTAACTACAGTAGCTGCACATAAAGCGATGTTAGAGGCAGATTTATCAAGAGGTAAGAGGAAGAAAATAGTAGATAAGATTGCTGCTACATATATACTTCAAGGATATTTAGATAGACTAAGCATGAAATAATTATTTGATTTCCAATTGAAAATTATTATTGACAACTAGTAAGGTAAAAATTACAATTATAAAAAAAGGAGATATTTTAATGGATAAAGATTTAAAACAAATAGAGCTGTATGATGAAGATGGTAATTTAGTAAAACTAAATGTTGTTGCATTTTTTGATATGGTAAACCCAGATACAGAAGAGAAGAGCGAATATGTAATAGTATATGATGATGAATATACTGAAGATGATATATTTGCGTTAAAGGTAGGAGTAGATGAAGATGGAGATGATCTATTAATACCTATAGATGATGAAGTAGAATTAGCAGCAGTACAAGAAGCTTATGATACTATTTTTGCTGATGAAGAATAAAATCTAACTAAAAAAAGAAAGAGGTGTTGTCTGTGGAACAATCAAATAGTATAGATTTTAATGTTCTAAAAGAAGAATTAAAACAAAAAGGGTATAAATTAACGCCTCAAAGAAGAGCTATAGTTGACTCAATTATAGAAAAAGAAGGAGAACACTTAACTGCAGAAGAAATTTATGATGAGGTTAAAAAGAATTGCCCAGAAATAGGGTTAGCTACTGTTTATAGAACTATAATTTTATTAGAAGAACTAGGAGTTATATGTAAACTAGATTTAAATGATGGATGTAGTAGATATGAAATGGTACGTAAAGATGAAGGGCATAGACATCATCATTTAGTTTGTAATGAATGTAAAGATGTTATTGAAGTTCAAGATGATTTATTAGATGAACTTGAAGAAGAAGTAGAAAGATCATATGGGTTTAAAATTTTAGATCATAGTGTTAAATTTTTTGGTCTTTGTCGAAAATGTCAAAATAAATCAGATAACAAATAGATAAATAAGGGAACTCCTCTCTCAGGAGATGACAACCTTTGTAATACATATTTTAGGAAGAAGGAGGAGACATATTGAAAAATGAGAAAGCAAAAGTTAAAATTATTCCTTTAGGTGGGATAAATGAAATCGGTAAAAATATAACTGCAATAGAGTATAAAAATGATATAGTAGTTATAGATTGTGGCTTAAAATTCCCAGAAGAAGATATGTTCGGTATAGATTTAGTAATACCAGATATTAGTTATTTATTAAAAAACAAAGATAAGATAAGAGGAATATTTTTAACTCATGGACACGAGGACCATATAGGTGCATTACCTTATGTTTTGAAACAATTAGATGTACCTGTATATGGAACGAAGCTGACTCTTGGAATTGTTGAAACTAAGCTAAAGGAGCACGGATTGTTAAGTTCAACAGAACTAATAAGAGTTAAACCAAGAGACGTAATTAAATTAAACTCAGTATCAGTAGAGTTTATTAAAACAAACCACTCTATTGCTGATTCAGTTGCAATAGCAATACACACACCATTAGGAGTAGTACTTCATACAGGAGATTTTAAAATAGACTATACTCCAATAGATGGAGAACCTATGGACTTCGCAAGATTTGCAGAGATAGGTAAAAGAGGGGTATTGGCTATGATGGCAGATTCAACTAATGTTGAAAAACCAGGCTATACTATGTCAGAAAAAGTAGTTGGAGAAAGTTTTTCAAGGTTGTTTTCAAAGGCAAAAGGCAGAATAATAGTTGCAACTTTTGCTTCAAATGTGCACAGAATACAACAAATAGTTGATGCAGCAAGTATGCATGGAAGGAAGGTTGCAGTATCAGGACGAAGTATGGAAAATATAGTTGCTGTAGCTGCAGAACTTGGATATTTAGAATTTGAAAAAGATATCTTAGTAAGTATAGATCAAATTAATAAATATACAAATGATAAGGTTGTTATCATAACTACAGGTAGTCAAGGCGAACCGATGTCAGCTCTTGCAAGAATGGCAAGCTCAGAGCATAGAAAGGTAAATATTGTTGAAGGTGATACTGTAATAATTTCAGCAACGCCAATACCAGGAAATGAAAAACTAGTTTCTAAGGTTATAAACCAATTGTTCCAAAAAGGAGCTGAGGTAATATACAAATCACTAGCAGAAATTCACGTATCTGGTCATGCTTGTCAGGAAGAATTAAAGCTTATGCAATGTTTAGTAAAGCCTAAATTTTTTATTCCAGTTCATGGTGAATATAGACATTTAAAACAACATGGAGAATTAGCAATATCTTTAGGAATGCCAGAACAGAATGTTATAATTCCTGAAAATGGTGGAGTTATAGAAGTAAATAGAAATAGCATAAGAAAAAATGGTTCAGTTATAGCAGGGCAAGTTTTTGTTGACGGATTAGGTGTTGGAGATGTTGGAAATATAGTTTTAAGAGATAGAAAGCATTTATCTCAAGACGGTATATTGACAGTTGTAGTAACTTTATCAAAAGAAAATAATTCAGTTATAGCAGGACCGGATATAATATCCAGAGGATTTGTTTATGTAAGAGAATCAGAAGGATTAATGGACGAGGCTAAAGAAATAGTAAAAAATGCCTTAAGAGAATGCGAAGAAAATAATATAACTGATTGGGCAACTTTAAAATCTAAGGTAAGAGATGAATTAAGAAGTTATCTGTACGAAAAAACAAAAAGAAAGCCTATGATATTACCAATAATAATGGAAATATAATCTGTAAGGTTGACATTTTGAAATAATAATCTTAGAATGTATTATAGTTGAAAATAAATCTTAAAAAAATTGGATACTGGTGTATCCAATTTTATTTTGGGAAAAATAAGTTATAGGTTTACATTATAAAAACATGTAGATAAAATCAAATATTGGAGGAAATTAAATGAATTTAATAAGTAGAGATGATATAAGAAATATAGCTATAATAGCCCATGTTGACCATGGTAAGACTACACTAGTAGATGCTTTACTAAAAGAAAGTCACGTATTTAGAAGCAATGAAAAGGTAGAAGAAAGAGTTATGGATTCTAATGATTTAGAAAAAGAAAGAGGAATAACAATTCTTTCAAAAAATACAGCTATTATGTATAATGATATAAAAATTAATGTTGTAGATACTCCAGGACATGCTGATTTTGGTGGAGAAGTTGAACGTGTACTTAAGATGGTTGACTCTGTTTTATTAGTAGTTGACTCTTATGAAGGTCCAATGCCTCAAACTAAATTTGTTTTAAAGAAGGCATTAGAATTAGGATTACAACCTATAGTTGTTATAAATAAAATAGACAAACCAAATGCAAGACCAGAAGAAGTAATTGATGAAGTATTTGAATTATTCTTAGAGCTTGGTGCAGATGATGATCAATTAGATTTTCCAATAATCTATGCATCAGCAAGAGAAGGTTTTGCGAGATATAATGTTGAAGATACTAATACTGATATGGTTCCTTTATTTGAAACTATATTAGAGAATGTTGAAGCTCCAAAGGGATATATAGATGGACCATTCCAAATGCTTGTAACTACATTAGATACAAATGAATATGTAGGTAGAATAGCAGTAGGAAAAATACATAGAGGGTCTGTGAAAAAGAATCAGCAAGTTGCTTTAGTAAGAAAAGATGGGACTACATCAAGTTATAGAGTTTCAAGTATATTTACATATAATGGATTAAATAGAGAAGAAGCACAAGAAGCTTCTTTAGGTGATATAATAGCTTTAAGTGGTATTCCAGATTGTAATATTGGAGAAACTGTAGCTGATGCACAAGAACCGGAAGCACTGCCATTTGTTGAAATAGATGAACCTACATTAAGCATGAACTTTATGGTTAATGATTCTCCTTTTGCAGGCAGAGAAGGTGATTTTGTAACTTCAAGACATTTAAGAGATAGACTATTAAAAGAGTTAGAGACAAATGTTAGTTTAAGAGTTAATGAAATTTCTTCAGATTGTTTTGAAGTTTCAGGAAGAGGGGAACTACATTTATCAATTCTTATTGAAACTATGAGAAGAGAAGGCTATGAATTCCAAGTTTCTAAGGCAAATGTTATATACAAAGAAGAAAATGGTAAGAAATTAGAACCTATGGAGTATTTAACAATAGATGTTCCTGAAGAATTTATGGGACCTGTTATGGAAAAGTTAGGACCAAGAAAAGCTGAGATGGTAAATATGACATCGGCTGTAAATGGTTATACAAGATTAGAGTTTATAGTTCCTGCAAGAGGTTTAATAGGATTTAGAAATGAATTTATGACTGATACTAAGGGTAATGGTATAATGAATCATGTATTCCATGGATATGATTCATACAAAGGAGAAATACCAGGAAGAAGTAGAGGATCAATATGTTCATTTGAAGATGGAGATGCAATAACATACGGATTGTTTAATGCACAAGAAAGAGGTACGTTATTTATAAATGCAGGAATACCTGTGTATCAAGGTATGATAGTTGGAGAAAGTTCAAGAGCCGAAGATATAGATATAAATGTATGCAAGGGTAAAAAGTTAACTAATACTAGAGCATCTGGATCAGATGATTCTTTAAAGCTAACACCTCCAAGACAAATGACTTTGGAACAATGTCTTGAATTTATAAATGGAGACGAGTTAGTTGAAGTTACTCCTGAAAGTATAAGAATGAGAAAAAGAGTTTTAGATTCAGCTGAAAGAAGAAGAATAACAAGTAGAAGTAAAAAGTAATAATTATAAATGAAATAAAATATCTTTATAAGTTAAAAAAAAAGTATTATAATAAGGTAAATAGCCTAAAATAGGCTATTTACTTTATATCCAGGGGGTTTTTATGAAAAAATTTAAGTCGAAAATGATTCCCATAATAATAATTTTAGTATTGGTTATAAGTTTTTTAGTTTCATTTAAGAAAGTAATAAATAGACCTTTAGACACAACAGAGGACATAGTTATAAATGTTAAAGATGGAGACAGCTTTTATAGTATAATAAATGCTTTGTCAAATGAGAATAAAATTAAAGGCGTACATTTTATAAAACTATATGTTAAGATTTCAAGAAAAAATATAGAAGTTAAACAAGGTGAGTATGTCCTAGAAAAAGATTTAACTGTTAACGAATTAATAAATAAGTTAACAAGTGAATCTTCATTGAACACTGTAAAATTTACAGTTCCTGAAGGTTACACAATAAACGATATTAGTGAAAAATTAGAAAAAGAAGGTATTTGCAGTAAAGAGGATTTTATTGATGCCATAAAAGAGTATGAATTACCACAATTTGCTAGAATAAATAGTGAAAAAAAATATAATTTAGAAGGATACTTATTTCCGGATACATATTTAATAAAAGTTGGAGAAACACCAAAAGAAATAATCACTAAGATGGTTTCAAGATTTAAGGAAGTACTTGATATTGCACTTAGTGAGACCAATACTAGTATTACAAATGAAGATATAGAAACCGTTGTAAGCATAGCGTCTATGATAGAAAAAGAAGCGAGAATTGATGAAGAGAGAGTTTTAATTTCATCAGTTATAGAAAATAGATTAAATGATGGAATGATGCTACAAATAGATGCTACTGTTATTTATGCACTAGGAGAACATGTAACTACTGTATTAGATAAGCATTTAGAAACAGATTCTCCATATAATACATATAAAAACTATGGATTACCTGTAGGACCTATATCTAATCCAGGCTTAGAATCTATTAAAGCTGCATTGAAACCAGAAAAAACAGATTATTTATTTTACGTACTTCAAGATGATAAAACTCATTATTTTACTAATAGTGATGTTGACTTTATGGATAAGTTAAAGGAACTTGGGTATTAATAATAAACTTATATTTGGAGGATTTACATGAGTGGAGTAACCCATGATTACATGGAAGATTATATAAGAAATCTAATACCAGAAGCTTATGATAAGTATAAGGAATTAGAAGATTTTGCAAAAGAAAATAAAGTGCCTATAGCTCAGAAAGAAACTGCAAAATTTTTAGAGTTTATAGTTAGTATGAAAAAACCATTAAAAATTTTAGAATTAGGAACAGCTATAGGATATTCAGCAATTTTAATGTATGAAGCTTCGGGAACAAAACCAAGTATTACTACTATAGAACGTGATGAAAATATGATAAAATATGCTAGAGAAAATTTTAAAAGATATAATCTTACTGAAAAAATAGATATTAAAGAAGGGGATTGTTTAGAAGTTTTGGAAAATTTAATAGAACCTTATGATTTAATATTTATGGATGCAGGAAAAGGTCATTATAATCATTTTTTACCACATTGTTTAAGATTATTAAAGGATGATGGAATCATAGTAGCGGATAATGTTTTATTCAGGGGTATGGTTGCATGCGATGAATTAGTGAAAAGAAGAAAGATAACAATAGTAAAAAGAATGAGAGAATATTTAGAGTTAGTATCTAAGGATGAAAACTTAATTACTTCTGTAATACCAATGGGGGATGGAATTGCAGTGACTAAAAGGAGGTAAATTTATGAATAAACCAGAGATTTTAGCACCAGCAGGTAGCCTAGAGAAATTAAAAATAGCAATAGACTTTGGAGCAGATGCTGTATATATAGGTGGAGGAAGACTTAACCTAAGAGCATTTTCAGACAACTTCACTAATGAAGAAATGGCTGAAGGTATAAAGTACTGCCATGAAAGAGGAAAAAAGTTATATGTAACTATGAATGTATTTCCAAGGAATCATGATTTAAAAGGTGTAGAAGAATATATTAAAGGTTTATATGATTTAGGTGTAGATGCAATTATAGTTGCGGATCCGTCCATAGTAATGGCGGCTAAAATAGCGGCACCAGAGTTAGAAATTCATTTAAGTACTCAAGCTAACACAGTTAACTGGATGGCAACTAAATTTTGGTATGAGCAAGGTGTTAAAAGAGTTGTTTTAGCTAGAGAGTTAACATTTAACGAAATCAATGGTATAAAAGAAAATATTCCAGAAGGCTGTGAATTAGAAGTATTTATACACGGTTCAATGTGTATAGCATATTCAGGAAGATGTCTTATTTCAAATTATATGTTGGGAAGAGATGCAAATAAGGGAATATGCTCAAATGCATGTAGATATAAATATTATTTAGTAGAAGAAACTAGACCAGGTGAATATTATCCGGTAGTAGAAGATGATAATGGTACATATATAATGAATTCAAAGGATTTATGTATGATAAAACACATACCTGAACTTGTGAAAAGTGGAGTTCATTCTCTTAAAATTGAAGGTAGAATGAAAAGTGAATTTTATGTAGCATCTACTGTAAAAGCATATAGAGAAGCTATAGATTCTTATTTTGAAGATCCTGCAAATTATGAGTTTAAGCAAGAATGGATGGATATATTATTAAAAATAAGTCATAGACAATATCATACAGGATTTTTCCTGGGGAAAACTGGAGAACAAAATTACGATGTGTCTTCTTATGTAAGAGATTATGATATAGTAGGAATAGTTCAAAGCTATGATCCTGACACTAAGGAAGCAATAATTCTTCAAAAAAATAGAGTGTTTGAAGATGATAAAGTTGAAGTTTTAAGAGCTCATACTCCTAATTTTAATGTGAAACTTAGTGAAATGTTTGATATAGAAAAGGAAGTTAAAACCGATGTTGCAAATAGAGCACATATGATATTTAAGGTTAAGGTTGAAACTCCCTTAAAAGAAAAGGATATGTTAATTAAAGGAAAAAAAGTTTTAGAGCTGTAGACATAAGAAGGAGGAACTATAATGAATAAGCCAATTTTAATTGGAATAACTGGCGGAACAGGATCGGGAAAAAGCAGTATTGCAGATGCTATTTATTCAAGCTTTTCAAATGAATGTATTGCAATGATACAGCAAGATATGTATTATAAAGATCAGAGTTATTTATCTATGGAAGAAAGAGTGAAAACCAATTATGATCATCCAAGAGCTTTTGATAATGATTTATTAATTAAACACTTAAGTGATTTAATTAATGGAATAGCTATTGATAAGCCTATTTATGATTTTTCAAATCATAATAGAGCTAAAGAAACGGTTAGAGTTGAGCCAAAGGATATTATAATTGTTGAAGGTATATTGGTGTTAGAAGATGAAAGACTTAGAGAATTGTTAGACATAAAAGTTTATGTTGATACTGATGCAGATATAAGAATTTTAAGAAGATTAGTAAGAGATATAAATGAAAGAGGCAGAACTGTAGATTCAGTTATTAGTCAATATTTAGATGTTGTAAGACCTATGCATATGCAGTTTACAGAGCCAACAAAGAGATATGCAGACATTATAGTTCCAGAAGGTGGACAAAATAAAGTAGCAATAGATATACTTGTAACTAAAATAAAAGATATATTAAAATAGAAAAAAAGTGTATAGAAAACACCTCCCTAGGCTAGAATTAAGCCTAGGGAGGTGTTTTTTTGATTAGAGGGAGAAATAAGATAGATTTAAAAAGGGTGTTAATAATAATGGGGATTTACTTTCTGATTATTTCTTTATTATCAATAAGATTATATATTCTTCAAATACATCCATCATCAAAAGTTTCAGGAGAAATGAATAATTATCAATCTGAAAATTTATCTCAGATGAAGTATAGAATCTTTGATACTAACGGAAAAGATATGATGGATTATAATAAAAAATATATTGTTATATTAGATACTAAACCATTTATGCTGAATAATTATGAAGAGACATTGGAAGATTTAATGGCTTTAAATTTTATAATGAAGTCTGAGGACAAGAATTTTAATTATTCAGAAATAATGAAGGATGATGGTAAAATATATTATACTGTAAGTGAAGAAACTTATAATAAGGTTAATAAATTAAAAAATATAAAGGGAATATATACTTATACTTATGATGAAGTTGATACAAAAGAAGCTTGGAAAACAAGTAATTTTTTAGCTAATATAAATGAAGATACTGTTATAGAAAATTCTTTAGAAGAAAATCTATATGATTATTTAAAAGAAAATAGTTATCCACAAGCAAAATTTTATTTAGATGATAAGGCTACATATGGAGATGGAGAAGTAACTTTAGAAGAAAATAATAATATAAAATTAACAGTAAATGAAGAATGGGAAGATAAAATAAGAGAAATACTGAAAAAAGAAAGTTATTCTTTCTTAAAAAATGTAGGAGTTGTAGTATCTGAAGCAGAAACAGGGAAAATAAGAGCTATGGTTCAAAAAGATGAAACTCAAGCAAATGTTAATTTAGGAATAGAACAATTGGGATATGAACCAGGATCAATTTTTAAAGTTATAACAGAAACTATAGCTTTAGATAAAGGGTTAATAAGCCATGATGATATTTTTGCTTGTACAGGAGAAATATGTCAAAAAGATGGAAAGCCATATGCACATGGATATTTGTCTGTAGAAGATGCACTAAAGATATCATGCAACGATGTATTTGCTAAAGTAGGAACGAAAGTTGGGTATGAAGAAATGATGAAATACCTAGAAAAAATGGGAATGTTTCAAAGCGTATTAAATATAAAGGGAGAAAATAGAAATGAAGCTCCAGGAGTAAAACCAACTATAGAAAATAGCATGAATAATATATCTATTGGTCAAACAATAATGGTTACTCCTGTACAAATGGCAGGATTATATAATACAGTGGTTAATGATGGAATTTATGTAAAACCTTCAATAGTTGAAGCTATAATAGATAATAAAGATAATATAGTAAAAGAATTCTCTCAAGAACAAATAAGAGTATTTAGTCAAACTTCAGCTAAAATAGCTCAAGAGACAATGTCCAAAGTAATATGGGAAGGTTCTGGATTTGAAGCAAAGGTAGAAGGCGTTAATATTGGTGGGAAAACAGGTACTTCAACAGGTAATGGAGGTACGAATCATGGATGGTTTGCAGGATATTTTGAAAAAGATGGTAAGAAATATACTATAGTTGTTATCGCACCTAATATAGGGGAAAAGCACCCTGATGGAAGAGAACTTGGTGGAGGAAATACTGGAGCACCTATCTTTAGAGAAATAGTTACTGAATTAGTTAAATAGAATGCTATAAATGTGAAATTGATTATGAAGATAAAAGTGTTATAGATTATATAATTTATAACACTTTTTAATATAATAGATAAATCAAGTTATATAAATAAAACAGTTTTAGTTATATTAATAAAAATATTCCAACTTTATTTTAAAAAACACAAGCAATATTTTTGAATTTCTTCATATTATATAATAAGCACTACTAGGAGGAAGTTCTGTGTTTTTTTTATCTAATATTATAGAGCTGTTATGTAATTCTGTGTTTTTAACTGGATACATAACAGGCAATAATACATTTCCAAAACCACTTGATGAAGAAGAAGAAGAGCAATATTTAAAACTTTTAAAAAATGGAGACAAAGAGGCAAAAAGTATTTTAATAGAAAGAAATCTTAGATTAGTAGCACATATAGTTAAAAAGTACAATTTTCCAAATAAAGATATAGATGAATTAATATCAATAGGAACAGTTGGACTTATAAAAGCAATAGATTCTTTTGACTCATCAAAGGGAACTAGATTAGCTACTTATGCATCAAGATGTATAGAAAATGAAATATTAATGCTTTTTAGAAACAATAAAAAACAAAAAAATGAAGTTTATTTACAAGATCCAATTGGAATGGATAAGGAAGGAAATGAAATATGTTTAATAGATGTTTTAAGTAGCGAAAAAGATTCTGTTTTAGAAAAAGTTGAAAGTAATCTTCAAATAAAACAACTATATAATAAGATAGGTGTTTCATTAAGTGAAAGAGAAGGTGAAATATTGAAGATGAGATATGGTCTTATAGATGGAAGATGTAGGACTCAAAGAGAAATAGCTGCATTACTTGGAATTTCAAGATCGTATGTTTCAAGGATAGAGAAAAAAGCTTTAAAAAAATTAAAAAAAGAGCTATCATCCAAATAAAAAATATATAAATATGCTTCATGTTGAAATATTATGCAATATAAAGAAGGAATATGAAAAGTTTTATCGAATATGTTAAAATGTATACAGTTTAGCAACATGGAGGATATAGAGTAATGTATGTATTGAATGATTTATTAAATGAGACAATAGAGAAAGGCGCATCGGATTTACATTTAACAGTTGGATTAGCGCCAACGATAAGGGTTAATGGAAAATTAATAAAATTAGGAACAGAAAAATTAATGCCAAATGCATTAAGAGATTTCGCAAAAGAAATATTAGGAGATAATTTTGAATTATATAATAAAACAGGCGAAATGGATACATCTTATTCTATATCAGGAACAGGAAGATTTAGAGTTAATGTATTCAAGCAAAGAAATAGTGATGCTATTGCAATAAGAGTAATTGCATTAAAAATACCTACTTTAGACGAATTAAAACATCCTAAAGTAATAAAGGATATAATCCAAAAGCAAAGAGGATTAGTACTAGTTACTGGACCTACTGGAAGTGGGAAAAGCACAACGTTAGCTGCAATGATAAATGAAATTAATAATACAAGAGAAGCGCATATTATAACATTAGAGGATCCTATAGAGTATCTTCATAAGCATAATAATTGTATAATCAATCAAAGAGAAATAGGAAAGGATAGCAATAGCTATCAAAGTGCACTAAAAGCTATTTTAAGAGAAGATCCGGATGTTATACTTGTAGGGGAGATGAGAGACCTTGAAACTATTTCTATTGCGATAACTGCGGCAGAAACTGGTCATTTAGTATTCTCCACACTACATACAATAGGAGCTGCTAAAACCATAGATAGAGTAATAGATGTTTTTCCACCACATCAACAGCAACAAATAAGAATACAATTAGCAGCTGTATTACAAGGTGTTATATCACAACAATTAGTACCTAATGAAGATAACAACGGTAGAGTTGCAGCCTTAGAAATAATGACCACAACTCCAGGAATACAAAATCTAATTAGAGAAGGTAAAACACATCAAATAGAATCAGCTATTCAAACTGGTGGGAAGTATGGTATGAAGACTATGGATATGGCATTGGCAGAATTATATAAAAGAAGAATAATAAGTGGAGAGACTGCATTAACATATTCAGTTGATAGAGAAACTATAAAAAGAATTATGATGTTATAAGAAAGAATAAAAACAGAGTTAATCTCTGTTTTTTATTCTTTAAAAAATTATAAAAACTTATTTAATAAAAAACTTTTCTTTTTTTTATTAAAATTTATAAAATAATATAAGTTAAGAGAGGAAATTTAAAATCTCTGTTGAATATAAGATTTATAAATATTTTTTAAATAGATTTAATAATTAATAATAAGATATATTTATATTATAAAATATAAAGGGAGTGTTATTTAGATTAATACATATGATTTAGTTGAAAATTATTATAATAGAAACTAAAAGGTTGAGTTATTTCAGTTTAAATGATAAAATAATAATTGAATTTCATTAAATTTAATTATAAAAATTATGGGTATTTTTATAAAAGCAAATAAATTTTATATTAGTTCCCAAATTATAATAATAATTTGAAACAAAATAAGTAAAAAAATGTAAAAAAATATTGAAAAATATATATTTATTGTGATGAAATAGCAAAATCTTTGTTATTTACATTATTAAAGTATTGTTAAAAAGGTACAGTATGATGTAAAATTAATATATAAAAATATATTATTTAAGTAAAAAATGAATTATTAAATGAAGATGAAATTGTTAAGAGAAGAGACAAAGTAGAAAAATTACTAGTAGATATTTTCTAAAGGAGGAGTTATTTTGTTAGATTTCGAAGTAGATATGCAAGAGTTAACCAATATTAAAGTAATTGGTTGTGGAGGCGGCGGCGGAAATGCCGTTAATAGAATGATTACAGAAGGGCTAAAAAACGTTGAGTTTATTGCCGTTAATACAGATAAACAAGCTTTAATGCTATCCCATGCTAATGTTAAAATTCAAATTGGAGAAAAGTTAACAAAGGGTCTTGGAGCTGGAGCTAATCCTGAGATTGGCAAGAAGGCGGCTGAAGAAAGTAGAGAAGAAATAGCAGAAGCTATAAAAGGTGCAAATATGGTATTTATAACCGCTGGTATGGGTGGTGGAACTGGTACTGGTGCAGCACCTGTAGTTGCAGAAATAGCTAAATCTATGAATATACTAACAGTAGGGGTAGTTACAAAGCCATTTCCATTTGAAGGGAAAAGAAGAATGAGACATGCAGAAATGGGTATTGAAAATCTCATGAAAGCAGTAGATACATTAGTTATAATCCCAAATGAAAGATTATTAAGTATGGCTGATAAGAAGACAACTCTTTTAGATTCATTTAAGTTAGCAGATGACGTTTTAAGACAAGGTGTACAAGCGATTTCTGACCTTATTACAATCCCAGGAGTAGTTAATGCTGATTTTGCAGACATAGAAACAGTTATGTTAAATAAAGGACTTGCACATATGGGAGTTGGACATGGTACAGGAGATAATAAAGCACAGGATGCAGTAAAACAAGCAATTTCATCACCTTTACTAGAAACATCAATAGATGGAGCTACTGGAGTTATTATTAACTTTACAGGTGGAGTTGATTTAGGAGCTATAGAAGTATATGAAGCAGCAGATATAGTTAGAGAAGCAGCAGATCCAGATGCAAATATAATATTTGGTGCAGTTATTGATGAAACGTTAAGTGATGAAATAAGAATTACTGTTATAGCTACAGGTTTTGAGGAAGACAATAAAAAAATATTAAATCACGAACCAATATTTGAAAAAAGAGCAGTGAAAGAACAACCAATAAAAGTTGAAGCGGATATATCAGAACCAACTAAGAAGGTAGATCCTCTTTTAGATATTGAGACTGATAGCGTAAATATTCCAAGCTTTTTAAGATCAAGAAGATAGTTCAAAATGATTTATATTATAATTTAAAAGTTTACTTTTAAAAAAGGAGATGTTTTTAACATCTTCTTTTTTTATTCGAATATATATATTAATAATTATAGTTTTCTTTGTTAGTTTTTATTTAAATAGTTAAATAACTGTAATTATATGTAATAAATAAGAGATGAAAATATATTTTACAAAGAGTTTTTATGACAAAATTTTGAAAGCTAACAGTTTATAATTTAAGTACAAAGGGGGAGAAAAATATGGTAGTTTACATAGATATACTTATAATAGAAAATTTTTTTGTAAACTTATTTCTACTATTAGTTACTATGAAGGTTCTTAGGTACAAGTATGGTAAATCTATTTACTTTGCAGCTATTGTAGGAGCGTTTTATACAGTAGTTCTATTTTTACAAAGCAGTATTTTAACTTCTCTGCCAATTAAGCTTTTGGTAGTATTACTAATGAATTTAATATCTACAAAAAGTTTTAAATTACAAAACTTAATAAAATCTTCGGTAACATTTATTATAATATCATTTACATTATGTGGATTTTGTTTTGCTTTTTCAATAATGGACAACCAATACAGTATATTCAAATCTTTTGAAATTAATAATTATTCTATAAAATATTTACTAATTTCAATAATGATACTATATATAGTTGTGGTTAGGATAACAGATTACTTAAGAGAAAGAGCACTAATAAAAAACTTTATATACGAGATAGAAATTTTTGATGAAAAAAATACTTTGTCTATTAAAGGGCTACTAGATACAGGAAATGCCTTAAGGGAACCAGTAACTAATCTACCATGTATAATAATAGAAAATGATCTTTTAAGTGGATTAAAAGTACCAAGTAATGAATTATTTTACATTCCATATAGCACAATAGGGGAAGAAGGAAATTTAAAGGGATTCAAAAGCGAAAAGGTGAGAATAAAAGGGGAAGGTAAAGAATGGAAAACTGTAGAGGTTATAATTTGCAGTTGTAAAAATAAATTAAGTAAAGAAAATGAGTTTAATGCATTATTATCAAGAGGAGTAATATAGGTGAGAATATGATGAGTTTAAAAATATTAATAAATAGGATTTTACAAAAATTAAAAATTTTCAAACCAGAGGTTCATTATGTAGGAGGGAATGATGCTCTTCCTCCACCATTAAAGAAAGAAGAGGAAGAAGAACTTGTTGAAAAGCTTATACATGGAGATGAATCAATAAGGGATATTTTAATTGAAAGAAACTTAAGATTAGTTGTTTATATAGCAAGGAAGTTTGAAAATACAGGAGTATGCGTAGAAGATTTAATTTCTGTTGGGACTA
The DNA here is from genome assembly GCF_001010885.1 of Clostridium sp. C8. NCBI lineage: Bacteria > Bacillati > Bacillota > Clostridia > Eubacteriales > Clostridiaceae > Clostridium > Clostridium sp. C8. The sequence continues at coordinate 28,553 of NZ_LBMX01000042.1, forward strand.
TTGGATTAATAAAAGCTGTAAATACATTTAATCCTGAAAAGAAAATAAAATTGGCGACATATGCTTCAAGATGTATTGAAAATGAAATATTAATGTATTTAAGAAGAAATAGTAAGGTAAAAGCAGAAATATCATTTTATGAACCGTTAAATATAGATTGGGATGGTAATGAACTCTTATTATCTGATATATTAGGAACAGAAAATGATACTGTTTATAACTTAATTGAAGATGAAGTAGATAGACAGTTATTATTTCTAGCTTTAAAAAATCTAAATGATAGGGAAAAGGAAATTGTGAAATTACGATTTGGTTTAAATGGAACTAGAGAAAAAACACAAAAAGAAGTAGCAGATATGCTTGGAATATCACAATCGTATATTTCAAGATTAGAAAAAAAAATAATAAATAGATTAAAAAAAGAAATCAATAAAATGATTTAGGTTGTCTTTAGTATAAAACACATCACTCTCGGAGATACTTTTTAATGCAGTATGTTATTACTTCTGAAGGGGTTGATGAGCTTGATTATTAATAAAGTAGAAATATGTGGAGTAAATACATCCAAACTAGCTATCTTAAAAGAAAAAGAAAAGAGAGAATTACTTTTAAGAATGAGAGATGGGGATAAAAGCGCTAGAGAAATATTTATTAAGGGCAATTTAAGATTAGTTTTAAGTGTTATACAAAGATTTAATAATAGAGGTGAAAATGTTGATGATCTATTTCAGGTTGGATGCATAGGATTAATGAAAGCTATAGATAATTTTGATTTAGGTCAAAATGTTAAATTTTCAACTTATGCAGTACCGATGATAATAGGTGAAATAAGAAGATATTTAAGAGACAATAATTCAATAAGGGTAAGTAGATCTTTAAGAGATATAGCTTATAAGGCGTTATTAGTTAGAGATAGGTTGGTAAAAGATAATAATAAAGAACCAACAGTATCACAAATAGCGAAAGAACTTAATTTGCCAAGAGAAGAAGTAGTATTTGCATTAGATGCTATTCAAGATCCAGTATCATTATTTGAACCAATATATCATGATAGTGGGGATGCAATATATGTTATGGATCAAATAAGCGATTCTAAAAATAGTGATGAAAATTGGCTTGAAAACATATCTATTAAAGAAGCAATGAAAAAATTAAATGATAGAGAAAAATTAATATTAACCTTAAGGTTTTTTAATGGAAGAACTCAAATGGAAGTTGCAGATGAAATAGGAATATCTCAAGCACAAGTATCAAGATTAGAAAAAACCGCTTTAAAACATATGAGGAAATATGTATAGAGCTCTTTTATAAGAGCTCTTTTAAAATAGCTACACAATGTACAAGCTATAATATAAATATTAAAATAGTTATAACTTATTAAGGGAGGATATTTTATGGGATTATTTGATGGTATGAAAATTGAAAATGAAGAATATTCACAAATGGAAGAAGAAGACTTTTTATTACACTCATTAAATGCGCTTAGAACTATGGAAGTAATAGATATTAAAACAGGATCAAAGATGGGATATATTAAAGATTTTGTTATAGATATTTCAGAAAGTAAGGTAATATCTATTATATTACCAGGGACTGCTAAAGGCTGGTTCAGTAAAGAAGAAGATTTAGAAATACCATGGAGCAAAGTTAAAAAAGCAGGAATAGAGGTCATATTAGTTGATAGTACAGATATAGATAAATTTAATTTATAAAATAACATCTAGTAATAGTAAAAAAAAATCTGTATAATCTATATATACTTAAGATAATACTTAGGAAAGGCGTGAATAAGAAGATGAGATGTCCCTTTTGCTCATTTGAAGAAAGTAAAGTAGTAGATTCAAGATCAACAGATGATAATACTACTATTAGAAGAAGAAGAGAATGCTTACGATGTAATAAAAGATATACAACGTATGAAAAAGTTGAAGATATTCCAATACTAGTTATTAAAAGAGATTCAACGAGAGAGAATTTTAATAAAGAAAAAATAGTAAATGGACTTATAATAGCTTGTCAAAAAAGACCTATATCAAGGAAACAAATTGAAGAATTAGCCGAGGATATAGAAAAAGCTATTTCTAATAAGATGATAACTGAGGTAGAGTCTAAAAGTATAGGCGAAATGGTTATGGAAAGACTTAAAGAAATAGATGAAATATCTTATGTGAGATTTGCATCCGTTTATAGACAATTTAAAGATATAAACACTTTTTTAGAAGAAATAAAAAGTTTAGTTTCTACAAAATAAAAAATTAACTTAAAATAGGAATTCTTCATTTTCTATTTTAAGTTAATTTTTTTAGTTAAAAGTAAGTTAAAATATAAGTTTGGTTAGCAAAAGAAATAGAAAATATAATTAATAAATGGTAAAATGTATTAAAATGAAGTAAAGAGGTGACTATATGGTTAACTTATCTATATGTGATTTTGAGAAAAGAAAAGACTTTTTGACTTATAATCTTGGAAAAATAACTTTAGCATTTTCAACAGCTGAAAAAGATAGAAGTTTTAATAGAAATACCAGTTATGGAATAGATAATTTAAATAGTATAAAAAATGAATTCAGGTTACAAGATGTTATTTATCTTAACCAAATTCATAGTGATAAAGCTTATATATATGATGAAAGTTATACAAATATTAAAGAAGAAGAAGGGGATTCCTTAATTACGAATGAATTAAATGTAGCAATTGGAGTGTTTACAGCAGATTGTGTTCCAATTATTATAGCTGATGAAAAAAGTAATGTTATAGCGGCTATTCATAGTGGTTGGAAAGGAACATATAATTCAATAGTTTTAAAAACATTATCAAAAATTGAAGAGGGGTTCAATATAAATAAAAATGAAACAAAAGTATTTATAGGACCACATATAAGAAAATGCTGTTATGAAGTTTCTGAAGAATTAAAAGAAAAATTTCTTTTAAAGACAAAGATTGATGAATATAAACTATTTGATGGAAGAAAATTAAGTATGCAAGAATGTATATTAAATGATATAAGAAAGTTTGGAATTAATGAAGACAATATATATTCACTTAATTTATGCACTCATTGCGAAAGAGATACAAAATTATATTCATATAGAAAATCAGAAGGTACTTATGGAAGATTATTTTCATTTACTTTTATAAAGTAGGGAGGGATATTAATGTCAAAAGAAAAAATATTAGTTGTAGATGATGAAGATCATATAGTAGAGCTTATAAGCTATAATTTGACAAATTCAGGGTATAAGGTTATAACTGCCAATAATGGAATAGACGCTATAAGAATCGCTAGGGAAGAAAAACCAAATCTTATGCTACTTGATTTAATGATTCCAGGATTAGATGGATTTGACGTATGTAAATCAATTAGAAATGACAATGAAACCAAAGATATCTCAGTTATAATGTTAACTGCAAAGGGTGAAGAATTAGATAAAATACTAGGGTTAGAGCTTGGTGCTGACGATTATATTACAAAGCCATTTTCAATAAGAGAATTATTAGCGAGAATAAAGGCTGTCTTAAGAAGAATAAAATCGGTAGAAGGAAGTGAAGAAGTATATAAATCAAATGGAATTTTAATAAATTTTGATAGAAGAGATGTCTTTATATTTGATAAAAAAATAGATTTAACATTAAAAGAATTTGAGTTGTTAGAAATATTGGTTAAGAATAGAGGGAAAATATTAACAAGAGAAACTCTTCTAGATAAAATTTGGGGATATGAGTATGTTGGAGAAACAAGAACAGTAGATGTGCACATAAGATATCTAAGAAAAAAGGTAGAAGAAGATGATAAAAATCCAAAACTAATAGAAACTATAAGAGGAGTAGGGTATAGATTTAATCCTAATAACTAAGAATTATGAGAAAAAGAATATTAGCATCATCATTGATAACTGTAATTTTTGCTTTAATTATTGTGACTTGCTCTTTTATAGCACTAGTAAACTTTAAAGAAATAGATAGAACTAAAGAGATTCTAGCTGTTTATAATAATTTGGTTATAAAATCAAATAACTTTGATGAAAATAATTTAAAAAACTTTACTATAAACAATTCAAAAGTAAGATTCACTTTTGTAGATAAGGAAGGAACTGTAGTAAAAGATACGGATAATAAAAATCTTGAAAATCATTTAAACAGAGAAGAAGTAATAGGAGCATTTAAAAATGGAGAAGCTTCTTCAACAAGATATAGTAATACAGAAAATACAAATGTAATTTATTATGCAACGAGAATTGATGATAATACAGTAATAAGATCTTCAGTTTCATTATATACAATAAAGTTATTTTCTGAAGATTATATTAAGTACTATTCTATTGTAATAGTATTTGTCATTTTATTATCTTTAGGGCTATCATTAAAATTAGTAAGAGCTGTAATTTATCCAGTTAAAGAACTAGAAATAGTAACTAATAAAATTGCTAATGGTGATTATGGAAGAAGAGTAAGTATATTTACAAATGATGAAATTGGATCATTAGCAAGTACTTTTAATAATATGGCAGATCAACTTCAAGCTAAAATAAGTGATTCTCTAGATAAACGAAATAAATTAGAAGCTATTTTAGAAAGTATGGAAAGTGGAGTAATAGCAGTAGATAATAAACAAAACGTAATTTTAATAAATCCATATGCTAAAAATTTATTTGGAATAAAAAAGGATATTATAGGAGAAAAGATATCGGAGTATATAATAGATTATGATATACTAACATTTATGAAAAATGTACCGTTTATAGAAATGAAGGAAATAAAATTAATACATCCTATACCAAGGGAGCTGAGAATTAAAAAGGCACCGATAATAAATGATAAAAAAATACCAATAGGTGTAGTTATAACAGTATTAGATATAACAGATATTAAAAGATTAGAGAATATTAGGAGTCAGTTTGTAGCTAATGTTTCTCACGAACTAAAAACTCCATTAACTTCAATAAAAGGTTTTGCAGAAACTTTAAAATTTGTTGAAGATATAGATACTAAAAATAAATTTTTGGATATAATAGACAAAGAAGCAGAAAGATTAACAAATTTAATAAATGATATTTTAATTCTTTCTAATATTGAAAACAATCATAGAATGAAGGAAGAAACATTTAATCCAAAAGAAGTTATAGAAGATGTAATAAATATGGTTACTCCTCAAATGAATAATAAAAATATAGAAATAGAATTTATAAATAAGGCAACTAAGAATTTAATTGGAGATAGGGATAAATTTTTCCAAATGATATTAAATCTAGTGGAGAATGCTATTAAATACTCAAATAATGAAACAAATATAAAGATAAAAATTTATAATGTAAATGATTATACATACATAGAAGTAGAAGATAATGGAATAGGAATACCAAAAGAGGATTTACCAAGAATATTTGAAAGATTTTATAGAGTTGATAAATCAAGAGCAAAAGGCGGTACGGGGTTAGGATTAGCTATAGTCAAGCATATAGTTAAAATGTTTAATGGAGAAATTTTTGTTAATTCTACATTAAATAAAGGAACTAAATTTACAATTAGGTTAAGAAGACCTATAAAATTGAATGATTAAATATAAAAAAGAAAAGATGTTGTAAGTCTTTTCTTTTTTTATACATTAAAATAAGCTTGTTTAAATTTCATTTAACAATTTCATAACTTTTCTTAACATTAAGCTAATATTTACTTAACTTTTAGGGACTAATATAAATATGTAAGGAAAATTAATAAAAAATAATAAATTTAAATTATTAATTTGGAGGGGAAATTTATGAAAAGAAAAAGTTTAAAGATAATATGTACAGCTTTATTAGTTTCTATGGCATCAGGAGTATTTATGGGATGTGGAAAAGAAGGAGACTCAAATACAAATAATAACTCTTCAGAAAAGTCAGTAACAATATCAGTTTCAGGCTCAACGTCAGTTGGACCATTAATGGAAAAAATTGCAGAGAAGTATGAAATAGACAATAACAATGTATCTATAGAAATAAATCAAGTAGGATCTTCAGCTGGGATTAAAGATGCTATAAACGGAGTATCAGAAATAGGAATGTCTTCAAGAGAATTAAAATCAGAAGAAGAAAAAGAAGTAAAACCAACAATTATAGCATATGATGGTATAGCAATAATAACAAATAAGAATAACGTAATTAAAAATATAACATTAGAGCAAATAAAAGGAATATATACAGGGAAGATAACTAACTGGAAAGAAATTGAGGGTGGAAAGGATGCACCTATAGTTGTTGCCTCAAGAGAAGAAGGATCAGGAACAAGAGATGCTTTCCAAGAAATAGTTGGATACAAATCAGAAGAATTAAAAGCAGATGCAATGATTTCTAATGGTAATGGTGGTTTAAAAGAAACAGTAGCAGGAAATGAAAATGCAATAGGATTTGTCTCTTTTGAATACTTAGATGATAAGGTAAATATTGTGAATGTTGAAAATATAGAGCCGAAAGCAGATTTAGTGAAATCAGGAGAATATAAAATATCTAGGCCGTTTTTATTAGCAACAAAGGAAGGAAAGTTAACAGATAATGGTCAAAAATTAATTGATTTTATCTTAAGTGATGTAGGTCAAACAATAGTTAAAGAAAATAAGTTAATTCCAGTTAAATAACTTTGAGTTATTAAGAATGCTCATTATTGGGCATTCTTACTTTCATAGGAGAGGGTAATCATGTTAAACGTAAAAAAAAATAACAATAGCAAGTATGTAATAGAAAATGTATCAAAAGCTATATTTTTTGGAAGTGCTCTTATTGCAGTAATAAGTTTATTGTTAATTATAGGATTTGTGTTTTTTAAAGGGTTAAATCCTTTTATAAGTAAGGGATATTCATTTAAGAATTTTATATTTGGATCAGTATGGGTACCAGGTTCAGATAAGTTTGGAGTCTTACCGATGGTACTTGCATCTATATTTGGAACATTGGGATCACTTGTTATAGGAGTACCTATTGGAATACTAACAGCTATATTTATAGCAGAGATCGCACCCAAAAAAGTAGGTAAGATAATATCAGGAGCAGTTGAACTTTTAGCAGGAATTCCATCGGTTTTATATGGAGTATTTGGATTAGCAGTAGTAGTGCCATGGATTATGAATACTTTTAATCTTCCAAAGGGCCAAAGTCTTTTAGCAATTATAATTGTTTTATCAGTTATGATGTTACCAACTATAATAACAGTTTCGGAAACTGCAATTAGGTCAGTTCCTAAATCATATAAAGAGGGATCATTAGCACTTGGTGCATCACATATAGAAACAACTTTTAAAGTTGTTGTTCCAGCTGCAAGGTCTGGTATTTTAGCAGCAGTTGTTCTTGGAATAGGAAGAGCAATTGGTGAAACTATGGCAATAATATTAGTAGCAGGAAACTCGGCTATAATTCCAAAATCTATAATGGATTCTGTAAGACCTTTAACAACTAATATTGCCTTAGAAATGGGTTATGCATTTGGAACACATCAAGAAATGTTATTTGCAACAGGAGTTATATTATTTTTATTTATATTATTATTAAATTTAATATTAAGTAAACTTTCTAATAAGGAAGGTAAATAGATATGAGAAAATTTAGAGAAAATATTCTAAAGTTATTATTATGGATTTCAGCTGGAATTACAGTTGGAGTATTAATATTTATATTAGGATTTATATTTGTTAAGGGATATAGACATATAAGCATAGACTTTATAACAAAAAATTATTCAGCATCAGGCGATGGGGGAATATTGCCCATGATAGTAGCCACTTTGTATACTGTGTTTATATCCATATTAGTAGCTACTCCAATAGGAGTATTAGCAGCAATTTATTTAACAGAGTATGCAAAACAAGGAAAAATTGTAAAGATAATAAGGTTTGCAACTGAAAGCTTATCTGGAATTCCATCTATTGTATATGGATTATTTGGATCAATATTTTTTGTTGTAACATTAAAATTTGGATATTCTTTATTAGCGGGATCCTTAACTGTTGCAATAATAATATTACCAGTAATAATAAGAACAACAGAAGAAGCTTTAAAATCAGTTCCATCTTCATATAAAGAGGCTTCACTAGGACTTGGAGCAACAAGGTTTCAAACACTGTATAAAGTTATAGTACCAAGTGCTATTCCAGGAATATTAGTTGGAGTTATACTTTCAGTAGGACGTGTGGTTGGAGAATCAGCTGCAATACTTTTAACTGCAGGAACTGTTGCAAAAATGCCTAAGGGAATCATGTCTAGTGCCAGAACACTGACGGTGCAATCATATTTAGTAACTCAAGAAGCTGGTAATATAGAACAAGCAGCAGCTGTTGGAATAGTTTTAATAATTATTATATTGATTTTAAATATTATAGCTAAGATTATAACCAAAAAGTTTAGCAAGGCAAATTATTAAAAAACTAAGAGGTGTAAGTATGTCAAATGAAATAATGCCTAAAATTAAAGTTAGAAATTTAAATTTATATTATGGTGATAACCAAGCATTAAAAAATATAAGTATAGATTTAGAAGCCAATAAAGTTACTGCATTTATAGGCCCTTCTGGATGCGGAAAATCAACTTTTTTAAGAACATTAAATAGAATGAATGATTTAATAGATAATGTAAAAATAGATGGAGAAATATCTGTAGATGGAGAAGATATATATAAGAGTAAGGATGTTATTGCATTAAGAACAAAAATAGGAATGGTATTCCAAAAACCCAATCCATTCCCTATGTCGATTTATGATAACATAGCCTATGGACCTAGACTTCACGGAATAAAAGATAAAAAAACATTAGACATGATAGTGGAAAAGAGTTTAAAAGGTTCAGCTCTTTGGGATGAAGTCAAAGATAGACTTAAAAAAAGTGCTTTAGGTTTATCAGGAGGACAGCAACAAAGATTATGTATAGCTAGAACTATAGCAGTTTCACCAGAAATCATATTAATGGATGAACCGACCTCTGCCCTAGATCCTATATCCACAAATAAAATGGAGGAATTGATGGAGGAACTAAAAAAGAAGTACACAGTTATTATTGTAACTCATAATATGCAGCAAGCAGGAAGAATTGCTGATAAGACAGCATTTTTCTTAAATGGTGAAATAGTAGAATACGGAGATACTGAAGATATATTCTATAAACCTAAAGACAAAAGAACAGAAGATTATATTACTGGAAGATTTGGTTAAAATATATAAGAGGTGATTTGAAATGATGAGAGAAGTAATGAGCAACAAGATAAAGCTTTTAAATTCTGAACTTATTGAAATGGCAAGCCTGGTTGAAAAACAAATATATGATAGCATGACGGCACTTAAGGATCAAAATTTAGAATTATCAAAAAAAGTTATGAAAGATGATGATAAAGTAGATAATCTTCAAAAAGAAATAGAAGAAAAATGTATTAAGTTCATGGCTACTGAGTCGCCGCTTGCAAGGGATTTAAGAAGTATATATACTACAACTAAAATAGTTACAGATCTTGAAAGAATGGCAGATTATGCAGTAGATATTTGCAAGATAGTTCCAAGAGTTAAAGGTGTTAATTTTTCAAATGAAATAGCACCAGTTTGGCAAATAGTAGACATAGTTACAAATATGATAAAACTTTCAATTGAAGCATATGTAAATGGAGACGAGAAGGCAGCATATGAAATTTGTGATATGGATGATAGAGTAGATGAAATTTATCAAGGAATGTTTGAAATAGTACTAAAGAAAATGGGTAAAGATGAATCAATGATAAATCAAGGGACACAAATATTATTTGCATCAAAGTATTTAGAGAGAATTGGAGATCATGTAACTAATATATGTGAATGGATAATTTTTTCAAAAGAGGGTAATTATGTTGACTTAAATGAATAAATAAATAAAAAACATCCCTAATGATAGGGATGTTTTTTATTGACTAGATATTATTATTAATGTAATATAACATCAAGTGATGATTATAATTAGGTGAATTGCGATTTAATGTAAAAAAGGTAACAACTTAAATATAAAGAACTTAATAAATAAGAATCTTAGATAATTTCGTTTATATATGGGGAAAATTATTATATAAAATGACATAATATAAAGATACTTTTTAAAATATTGAGGTGAAAAAATGAAAAATCTAATTAAAAAGGTAGACCTTGGAAGTATTGCAGAAGAGGTTGGAATAGAGGTTAATGATGTATTAATATCAATTAATGGTACACCCATAGATGATATCATAGATTATAAATTTTTAGCAGCAGATGAAGAAGTACTTCTAGAAATTGAAAAACCTGATGGAGAAGTTTGGGAATATGAAATTGAAAAGGAATATGGAGAAGATTTAGGTATTGAATTTGATGGTGGAATAATGGATAAAGCTAAAAGATGTTCAAATAATTGTATGTTTTGCTTTATTGATCAACTTCCAAAAGGTATGAGAAATACATTATATTTCAAAGATGATGATTCAAGATTATCCTTTTTACAAGGAAACTTTGTTACGTTAACAAATATGAAGGACGAAGATATCGATAGAATAATAAGATATAAAATAAGTCCTATAAACATTTCTGTACATACTACTAATCCAGAATTAAGAGTAAAAATGCTAAAAAATAGATTTGCAGGAAGCATAATGGAAAGACTTAAAAAGTTAAGAGATGCAGAAATTGTAATGCATGCACAAATAGTATGCATACCTAATGTAAATAATGGTGAAGAATTAAGAAAAACTATTATTGATTTATATGAACTGCATCCATATGTAAAGAATATAGCAGTTGTACCTATAGGCATAACTAAGTTTAGAGAAAATCTTCCACATGTAGATACATTTACAAATGAAACTGCAAAAAATGAAATTATGATGGTACAAGATCTTCAAAGAAGATTTGTAGAAGAAACAGGTACTCCTTTTGTGAGATTATCTGATGAATTTTATTTAGTAGCAGGTTTAGATGTTCCAAATGATGAATTTTACTCAGAATATGAACAACTAGAAGATGGTGTAGGAATGATAAGATATTTTAGGGAAGTTACTCAAAACTCCTTAGAATTCCTAGATAAAAACTGTAAGGGTAGTTTTTCAATGGTTACTGGGGAACTTGCATATGAAGAAATAAAAAAATGTGCAAACAATATAAAAAGACATAACCCAAATATCAAGATTGATGTATATAAAATTATTAATAATTTCTTTGGAAATACTATAACAGTAGCAGGACTTTTAACTGGGACTGATATAATAGATCAATTAAAAGGAAAAATAGAAACAGATTATTTAATTATGCCAAGTAATATGTTTAGAAAAGGATATGAACTTGGCCCAGCAGATATGATTATGTTGGATGATTTAAGAATAGAAGATTTAGAAAAAGCCCTTGGAATTAAGGTTATAGTTTGTGATTATACAGGAGATGACCTTATTGATATAATAAATGAAAATTGTGAGGAGGAAAAATAATGGGTAAACCGATAGTTGCTATAGTTGGAAGACCAAATGTAGGTAAATCCACTTTATTCAATAGATTGGCAGGACATAGAATATCTATAGTTCAGGATACACCAGGAGTTACAAGAGATAGAGTATATGCTCAAGCTGAATGGCTTAAGTACAACTTTACAATGATAGATACTGGTGGTATAGAACCTGAAAGAGAAGACATAATAGTTAAGCAAATGAGAAGACAAGCAAATATAGCTATTGAAACAGCTGATGTTATAGTGTTTGTTGTTGATGGAAAAGAAGGATTAACTCCTGCTGACCATGAAGTTGCAAGTATGCTTAGAAAAAGTAAAAAAGAAGTTGTTTTAGTTGTTAATAAAGTTGATTCTTTGAAAGAAGAAGAAAATGCTTGGGAATTTTATAATTTAGGAATTGGAGATCCAGTAACGATATCAGCATCTCAAGGATTAGGACTAGGAGATATGCTAGATAGAATAGTTGAAAATTTTGATAAGTATAATGAAGAAGATGAAGAAGATGATTTTATTAGAATAGCAATGATAGGAAAACCTAATGTTGGTAAATCATCATTAATAAATAGACTGCTTGGAGAAGAAAGATTAATAGTTTCGGATATACCTGGAACAACAAGGGATTCCATAGATAGTACATTAGAAACTGAACATGGAAAATTTATTTTAGTAGATACAGCAGGACTTAGGAGAAAAAGTAAAGTTAAGGAAGAAATAGAAAGATACTCTGTAATCAGAACATATACTGCAATAGAAAGAGCAGATGTATGTATATTAATGATTGATGCTACTGAAGGAGTAACTGAACAAGACGAAAAAATAATAGGTTATGCTCATGAAATGAACAAAGCTATTATGGTTATAGTTAACAAGTGGGACTTGATCGAAAAAGATGATAAAACTATGCAAAGATATAAAGAAGATTTACAAATGAGTCTTAAGTTTTTAAAGTATGCAAAATACTTATTTATATCTGCAAAAACTGGTCAAAGAGCACATAAGGTTTTAGAAATAGCAAGAGAATGTTATGATAATTATTCAAAGAGAATACCTACTGGAATATTAAATGAAGTTATAAATAAAGCTGTTCTTATGAAAGAACCACCAATAGTAGGTCTTAAAAGGATGAAGATTTATTATGCAACTCAAGTTGCATCAAAACCACCGAAGTTTATATTCTTTGTTAATGATTCAAGTGCATCACATTTTTCTTACGAAAGATATCTTGAAAATCAATTAAGGGAAAGTTTTGATTTTAGTGGAACTGGTATCCAAATAGAATATAGAGAAAGGAAGGAATAATAATGAGTAATGTGACCTTTTTAGGAGGAGGTAGTTTTGGTACTGCGCTAGGAATACTGTTGGCTAATAAAGGTAATAAGGTTGGTATATATGATAGAGAAAAAAATACAGTTAATGATATTAATATAAATAGAAGAAATGATAGATATATTAAAGATTTACATATACCTGAAAATGTCACTGCTTATATTAATTTAGATGAAGCTATAGAAAATACAGAGTTTATAGTTTTAGCTGTACCTTCACATGCTATAAGAGTAGTAGCAAAATCATTAAAAAATAAGATAAAAAAAGATGTTATAATTATAAGTATAGCTAAAGGAATTGAAGAAGGAAGCAATTTAAGATTATCTCAAGTTATAGAAGAGGAATTACCAAATAATAAAGTGGTAATTTTATCCGGGCCTAGTCATGCTGAAGAAGTAGCTTTTGATATTCCAACAACTGTAGTAGTAGCTTCACATCATTTAGATGCAGCTAAAAAAGTTCAAGATTTATTTATAAGTATCAATTTTAGGGTTTATACTAATGAAGATTTGATAGGCGTTGAAATTGGTGGTGCAGTTAAAAATATAATTGCATTGGCAGCAGGAGTTTGTGATGGAATTGGATATGGGGATAATTCAAAAGCAGCACTTATGACAAGAGGTATGGCTGAAATCGTTAGGATAGGAGTTAAGCTTGGTGGTAAAGCTGAAACTTTCCTTGGACTTACTGGTATGGGAGATTTAATAGTTACTTGTACTAGTCTTCATTCTAGAAATAGAAAAGCAGGTTATTTAATAGGTACAGGAAAAACAACTGACGAAGCTATAAAAGAAGTAGGAATGGTAGTAGAAGGAATTAAAGCATGTAGAGCCTTCTATGAGTTAAAAGAAAAATTAAATATTGAAATGCCTATAACAGATGTTTTGTATAAAATATTATTTGAAGAAAAGAATCCTAAAGATGCAGTAATAGATTTAATGGAAAGAGAAAGAAAAAGTGAAATATACTAAAAATAAGTATTGATTTAATTTATTTTAAAAGCTCCTAAGGGAGCTTTTTTCTTTTTTTATTAATTAAATTTTCATTTTAGCACCGATCCTTTTATCATTTTAACTATATATAGTAATATTATTAAAATGAAATTAATATATTATTATATATGTACTTCGAGGAATCTTTAAAAATTTTAAAAAACTGTATATTTTTTTATATCCTTGAATATATATATAGTGTTAAAAATAAATAGGAGGGTACACCGTGGACAGCTTTAATATATACAAGGATATAGCTGAAAGAACACAAGGGGACATATATGTAGGTGTTGTTGGACCAGTTAGAACAGGTAAATCAACATTTATAAAGAAGTTTATGGACCTTATGGTAATACCAAAGATTGATAATAATTATAAAAAGGAAAGAGCAAAAGATGAATTACCTCAAAGTGGATCAGGAAAAAGTATTCACACAACAGAGCCTAAGTTTGTTCCAAATGAAGCTGTAGAAATAACTATCGATGAAGACATAAAATTTAAGGTTAGAATGGTTGATTGTGTTGGTTATATTGTAAAAGGTGCAGTAGGATATATGGATGGAGAAGAAGCTAAAATGGTAAATACTCCATGGTACGATTACGAAATACCTTTTGAAGATGCAGCAGAAATAGGAACTAGAAAAGTTATAACGGATCATTCTACCATAGGCCTTGTAGTTACAACAGATGGAAGTATTACAGGGATAGAAAGAGATGAGTACTTAGAAGCAGAAGAAAGAGTAATAGATGAATTAAAGGCTATAAATAAGCCTTTCATAGTTGTACTTAATACGAAATATGTTAATGCTCCAGAAACAAGAGCGATGAAAAAAAATTTAGAAGAAAAATATGATGTTACAGTTCAAGTTATGGATGTGGCTAATATGAATGAAAGTGATGTAGAAAATATATTTAAACATGTACTTAAAGAATTCCCAGTAAAAGAAATTAATATAAATATGCCAAGTTGGGTTGAAAAATTAGAGACTGAACATTGGTTAAAAAAGAATTTCTTTAATATAATAAAAGGAATGTGCGAAAACATAAGTAAGGTTAGAGATATTAAAACTACATTAAATTTATTAAAAGAAGAAGAAAATTTATCTCCAACAGAAATGAGTTCAGTGGATTTGGGAGAAGGTAAGGCAATTATTACTATGAAACCTAAAGATGGAATTTTCTATAACATACTAAGTGAAATTTGTGATTTAGATGTTCAATCAGAAAGTGATTTATTATCTTTAATAAAAGAATTAAATTTTGCCAAAAAAGAATATGATAAAGTAAAGGATGCACTAATTGATGTAAGAGAAACTGGTTACGGATTAGTTGCACCACAGTTATCAGAAATGAAATTTGAAGAGCCTGAAATGGTTAAGCAAGGAACCAAGTTTGGTGTGAAGCTAAAAGCATCTGCCCCATCACTTCACTTTATAAAAGCTAATATAAAAACTGAAATAAGTCCTATAATGGGATCAGAAAAAGAAAGTGAAGAATTAGTAAAATCACTAATGGAGCAATTTGATAAGGATCCAGCATCTTTATGGCAAAGTAATATGTTTGGTAAACCTTTGGAAGTGTTGATAAAAGAAGGATTACAAAATAAATTATATAAAATGCCTGATGATGTACAAGTTAAAATTCAGAAAACACTTCAAAAGATAATAAATGAAGGTAGTGGAGGGTTAATCTGCATTATCTTATAAAGAAAGAGGTTAGTCTTATTGTAGACTGACCTTTTTCTTTATAAAATAAATAGTACATTTACATTATATTTGTAAATTAAAACAATACTAATGAATAATATATTAGTAAGATCTTTTAAAAATAAAGCTCATATACACTATACAGAATTGAGGGATATTATGGAAGACAGATTTTGTACCTATAAGAGAGTAGGATATTTTAAAGAAAGAATGGCAGAAAACTTAGGGGTAAAATTTACAGGTACCATCTATGCCTCCCCAGGGGTATTAAAGCATATTAAAAAAAGACATGGAAAACAGTTGAGTAAAAAAATAGTTGGGAATCTAATAGAATATATGAGAAATATAATTGAAGATCCAGACTATATAGGGGTATATAAGCTAACTGAAAAAGGGATTCATATCGAATTAATAAAAAAGGCAGAGACGAATATACTAATAGGTATAGATATAGATAGCAAAAGGGATTATATATATGTTTCAACAATGTATCCTATAAGTGAAGGTAAAATAAACAATAGACTATATAGAGGAAAATTAATAAAATGGAAATAATAAAAGTTGAAACATTTTTGTATAAAAGCTATAATATGTATATTGGCATAAAATTAATAGATTATTGAGGTGAGAAAGGGCTCCTCATACGCTGAATTTCAGTAATAAGAGATGTAGGATACGCCGACCTACCAATAATCTAATTTAGATTTAAATTTTTTAAACTTTTGGTTTATCCAAGGGTTTTTATTTTTTAATTAATTTTAGGAGGGAAAATATGAAAAAGGTAGCAGTAGTCTTTAATGGAGGAACAATTTCTATGAAAGTAGATGAAAGAATAAAAGCAGCTGTTCCAAGTTTAACTGGAGAAGAAATAATGTCAATGGTAACTGGAATAGAAGAATTTGCAGAGATAGAATCTCATAGCTTTTCTAGTAAACCATCTCCACATATTACAATACAAAACATGCTAGAACTTAGTAAATTTATAAAATCTTTAGTAGATAGAGAAGATATAGATGGAGTTGTATTAACTCATGGGACAGATACCTTAGAAGAAACGGCGTACTTCTTAGATTTAACTATAGATACAGAAAAGGTAATAGTTGTAACAGGTGCTATGAGAAGCAGTTCAGAACTTGGATATGATGGTCCATTTAATTTAGCAACTTCAATATGTACGGCAATTTCAGAAGAAGCTAAAGGTAGAGGTGTATTAGTTTGTTTTAATGGGGAATTAAATTCAGCAGCAGATGTTACTAAAGCAAATTCAATGGCACTTAATGCTTTTAAAACTCCAAACTTTGGCCCAATAGGAATAGTAGATAATAATAAGGTGTTATTTTATAGAAAGACTAAAAAACATAAGGTTTATTATGTAGAAAGTATAAATGATGAGGTTGCATTAATAAAATGTGTGGTAGGAATGAGTTCGGATTACATAAATTATTTTATAGATAAAGGTTATAAAGGAATTGTTATAGAAGCTTTAGGAAGAGGAAATGTTCCACCTTCTATGGTAGCTGGAATAAAAAGAGCTTTAAATAATAATATACCTGTTGTCATCGTTTCTAGATGCTTTGAGGGAAGGGTATATGAATCTTATGGATATGAAGGTGGAGGGAAAATGCTTAAAGACTTAGGTGTATTTTTTGAGGAAAGTATGCCAGGACAAAAAGCAAGGATTAAATTAATAGTAGCACTTTCAAGCAGTAAAAGAATTGATATAAGGGAATCTTTTAAAAACAATACGAATATTATGTAGACTTACAAACAATTTAATACGTTTATATTGACAAACTATATTTTAAAATGTATAATAATGTTCGTAAGATAAGTAGCTCATATAATATTGACAATAAGGGTCATAAGTTTCTACCAGGATACCGTAAACATCTTGACTATGAGTTTAATACTAATTAATTTACTATATAATTGTTAGTATTTATTAAAAAGCTGCTATGAGTTATCTGCTTAATAATTCATGCAGCTTTTTTTTATAAAAAATTAGGGGGTTTAAAAATGAAAAGCTTATCACAAGGACAAGGACTATTACCGATACTAGGAAACAAAAATGTAAATCTTAAAAGAGAGATAGTGGCTGGGATTACTACTTTTTTAACTATGGCTTATATAATTGCAGTAAATCCTAATATATTATCAGCAACAGGAATGCCAGCTGGAGCTTTAGTTACATCTACATGTCTAGCAGCAGCAATAGCTTGTATATTGATGGGGGTACTTGCAAATTTACCTTTTGCATTAGCTTCAGGTATGGGACTTAACGCATTTTTCGCTTTTTCAGTTGTTATAGGAATGGGAGTATCATGGGAAACAGCTTTAACAGCAGTATTTATAGAAGGTATTATATTTATATTATTATCATTATTTAAGGTAAGAGAAGCTGTTGTAAATGCAATACCAATGACAATGAAACATGCGGTTACTGCAGGTATTGGTATTTTTATAGCATTTATAGGTATGGTAGGAGCAGGATTAGTAATAAAGGATGATGCAACACTAGTTAAAATGGGCCATTTTTCACCAACAGTTATTATTGCATTAGTTGGAGTTGTTATAATAGCAGTATTAGACAAGAGGAAAATAAAAGGATCTATATTATTTGGTATATTAACTAGCACTTTATTGGCTTGGGGATATGCATTAATAAATCCAGAAGCAGCAACTAATTTAGGTATTTATTTGCCAGAAGGATTATTTAAATTTGAAAGTATTACTCCAATAGCAGGTAAATTAGACTTCAGTCAGTTCTTAAATATGGATAGTGCGCGTAATTTAATAGTTGTTGTTTGTACTTTCTTGTTTGTAGATTTCTTTGATACAGTTGGAACTTTAGTAGGAGTTTGCTCAAGAGCAAATATGTTAGATGAAAATGGCAATGTACCAAATGCGGGAAAAGCTTTATTAGTAGATGCGATTGGGACTACTATAGGAGCAATATTAGGTGTTTCAACTGTTACAACATATGTAGAAAGTTCAACTGGTGTTGCAGCCGGGGGAAGAACAGGATATACAGCAATTACAACAGGAATATTATTCTTAGTAGCAATGTTCTTTTCACCAATATTCATAGCAATACCATCATGTGCAACTGCACCAGCATTAATTTATGTAGGATATTTAATGCTTGGAGCTGTAAAGGATATTAAATTTGATAATATAACAGAAGGTGTACCAGCATTTTTAACAATAACAACTATGGCTTTAACATATAGTATTGGTGATGGTTTAACTATTGGAATATTATCATATGTAGTAATTAATTTAGTATATAATCTATTCTGTAAAGAGAAAAAAGATAGGACTAATGTATCTATAGTTATGATATTACTTGCAATATTATTTATAATTAAGTTAGCATTTATATAAATTATACAGAAAGGTAACTCTTTTCGTATTAGTAAATCCTAAGAAGGAAGTAGAATATTCTACTTCTTTTTTTAAATTATAAATTAATAAAAAAACAAATGTTAATAATTTGTAAACAAATTATTGACAATTAAGTAAAATATAAATTAATATTAAAATGTTCTTGTATTTTTAATATAATATAAACTTTGGAGGCATATATGGTTAAAAGTATGACTAGCTTTGGCAGAGCTAGTAGTGAAGAAGGAAATAAATTTTTATTTTCAGTGGAAATGAAAAGTGTAAATAGCAGGTATTTAGATTTAAATGTAAGATTACCCAAAAGTATAATTTCTTTAGAAGAAGAAATTAGAAGATTAATAAATTCAAAACTATCAAGAGGAAAAGTAGATGTATTTATTAATCAAAAAAGTTATAGTAGCGGAGATGGAATAGCTAAATTAAATTTAAGACTTGCAGAAAGTTATTATAACTGTTTAAGAGAAATAGAAGAAAATCTAAATATAAAAAATGATATAACAGCAACTCAAATTGCTAGATTTCCTGATGTCATAACGATTATAGAAGAAGAAGATTCAATAGACGAAATTTGGAAAGTTATTAAACCTCTTATAAATTCATCATTAGAAATGATGAATAATATGAGAATAATTGAAGGAGAAAAGCTTAAGGAAGATATTCTTCAAAAATTAATTGAAATAGAAAGTTTAGTACACAATATAGAAAATATAGCATATACTGTTCCAATTGCATATAAAAAGAAATTAGAGGTTAAGCTTAAAGATTTACTTGAAGGAATAGAAATAGATGAAGTGAGAATAGCACAAGAGATAGCTATAATTGCAGATAAGTCAGCGGTAGATGAGGAAATTACAAGACTTAAAAGTCATTTAAATCAAATGAGAAAAACTTTTAAAGAAGACGGACAAATTGGAAGAAAACTTGATTTTATAATTCAAGAGATGAATAGAGAAGCTAATACAATTGCTTCTAAATCTAACGATATGAATATGACAAATTATGTCATTAACATAAAAAACTTAATAGAAAAAATAAGAGAACAATCACAAAATATAGAGTAAATAGGAGGAGAACAATGGGTATAAAGTTAATTAATATTGGATTTGGTAATATAGTTTCTGCAAATAGACTTGTTGCTATTGTAAGTCCAGAGTCAGCACCTATAAAGAGAATAATACAAGAAGCTAGAGATAGAGGTATGCTTATAGATGCAACTTATGGAAGAAGAACAAGAGCTGTTATAATAACAGATAGTGATCATGTCATATTATCAGCAGTTCAACCAGAAACCGTAGCTCATAGGCTTGTAGCAAAAGATGAAGCTGTAGATGAGGTAGATGAATAATGCAGAGTAATAATAGAGGTGTTTTAATAGTTATTTCAGGACCTTCGGGAGCTGGAAAAGGTACTATTTGTAAGGCTTTATTAGAAAAGCATAAAAATATATATATTTCAGTTTCAGCTACAACAAGATCTCCAAGAAATGGAGAAGTAGATGGCGTAAATTATTACTTTTTATCCAAAGAAGTATTTAAAGAAAAAGTTGAAAAAAATGGATTTTTAGAATATGCTAATGTCCATGGAAATTTTTATGGTACTCCAAAAGTAAATGTGGAAAAAATGCTTGAAGAAGGAAAGGATGTTATTCTAGAAATAGATATTCAAGGAGCTCTACAAGTAAAAGAAAACTTTAGTGAAGGAGTATTTATATTTATTCTTCCACCATCAATGGAAGAATTAAAACAAAGAATTATAAAAAGAGGCAGCGAAACAGAAGAATCATTAATGACTAGATTTAAAAATGCATATAAAGAAATTAATTATGTTTCAAAATATAATTATGCTGTAGTAAATGATACTTTAGATCTAGCTGTATCAAAAGTAGAATCAATTATAGCAGCAGAAAAATGCAGAGTTGATAGAATAAAAGAAAATACAATTTTAGATTCCAAGGAGGGCTTAATTCATGAACAACTCTATGATTAATCCATCAATAATGGATTTACTTAAAAAGGTAGATGACAGATATTCACTAGTAATAGTTACTTCAAAAAGAGCAAGACAAATAATAGATGGAAGCGAACCATTAGTTGCAACTAAATCTAAAAAACCTTTAACTATTGCTATTAATGAAGTTAATGAAGGTGAAGTAGGATATGAAGCTATACCTACAAAAGAAGGTTTAAAATAATTATGAATAATAAAAAGTGTGTATGCATAGGCGTAAGTGGAGGAATTGCAGTTTATAAAGCTTTAGATATCATAAGTGCTTTAAAGAAGAAAGATATTGATGTAAGAGTTATTATGACTGAATCTGCAACTAAATTTGTAACTCCATTATCATTTCAATCATTAAGTCAAAATATGGTTGTAACAGATATGTTTGCAGAACCAAAAGCCTTTGAAATACAACATATATCACTAGCTAAAAGAGCAGATGTTTTTTTAGTAGCACCAGCTACTGCAAATATAATTGGAAAAGTTGCAAATGGAATATCTGATGATATGTTATCTACAACTATTATGGCAACTAGAGCAAAGGTTATCTTTGCTCCAGCGATGAATACTAACATGTATGAAAACATGATCGTTCAAGATAATATAGAAAAATTAAAAAAATATGGATATGAATTTATAGAACCAGCTTCTGGTAGACTTGCTTGTGGAGATATAGGTACAGGGAAGCTGGCAGATGTAAATACAATTGTAGAAAGAGTTTTAGAAGTACTTAACAATCAAGATAAATCTAAGGAATTACAAGGGAAAAATGTTTTAATAAGTGCGGGACCAACTCATTCCAAAATAGATCCAGTTAGATTTATTACAAATAGATCAACAGGAAAAATGGGATATTATATTGCAGAGGAGGCTAAAGCTAGAGGAGCTAATGTTACTTTAGTGTCAGGTCCAACTAATATAAACCCTCCTACAGGTATAAATGTAATAAATGTAACTACAAATGAAGAAATGAAAAATGCAATGTTAGATAATTTTAAAAATAGCGATATTGTTATTAAATCAGCAGCAGTTGCAGATTATAAAGCTAAAAACTATAGCAATGAAAAAATAAAGAAAAGCGAAGAGGATTTAGTTTTAACTTTTGTAAGAGATAACGATATTTTAAAGATATTAGGAGAACAGAAAAATAATCAAGTTCTTGTTGGATTTGCAGCAGAAAGTAACAATATAATAGAGAATGCTAAGAATAAATTACAAAAAAAGAATTTAGATTATATAGTGGCAAATGATATTACAAGTGCTGACACCGGATTTGGAAGTGAAGATAATAAAGTTATCATTATTTCTAAAGATGGAGAAGAAATATATTTAGATAAGATGAGTAAAAAAGAAGTTGCATCTAAAATCTTTGAAACTATATTAAGAAAGCGCTAAAGGGCGCTTTCTTCTATTTATAGAGTTAATATAACCTAATAAAAGGGTGATGAATTTGAAAAAATATGCAGAAATCATTATAAATAGTGATGCTTTAGATATAGATAAACCCTTTACTTATGAAATACCAGAAGAACTTAAACATGAAATAAAGATAGGACAATGGGTAAAAGTACCTTTTGGAGTTAAAAATTCTCTTGTAGATGGATTTATATTGTCTATAAAAGAGGAAGAAATAAAGGGGATTAGAATAAAGAAAATAAAAGCTATAGGAGCAGCAGAGTCACTTTTAAGTGAAAATGATTTAAAGCTTATTCATTTTATAAGAGAAAGTTATTTATGCAAGTATATAGATGCTATAAAGCTTCTTATTCCACAAGGAATATTAAAGGGAACTAAGAACAAGTATAAAATGGTTGTAGCTATTGGAGATAAATTTATTGATAGTGATATTTTAAATAAATATGAAGATATAATAAGCTTTATAAAAAATAATAATGGAAAATTTAATAAAAGTGAACTTGTGAATTTATATAAATTCTCATTATATAAAATTAATAAATTAGTAAGTGATGGATATTTAAAAATAGAAGAAGAAATAGTATATAGATATAATAATAAAAAATATATCGAATACAGTGAAAGAAAACTTACAGAAGATCAAATTAAGGTTTTAAACCAAATAAAAGATTCTAATAAAAAAATATTCTTACTAAAGGGAGTAACTGGTTCTGGAAAGACAGAAATTTATATGAAGCTTGTAAGTGAAGCTATTTCAAAAGAAAAATCTGCAATAATTTTAGTACCAGAAATATCTCTAACTCCACAAATGATAGAAAGATTTAAAGGAAGATTTGGAAGAGAAGTTGCAGTATTTCATAGTAAGCTATCAGATGGAGAGCGATATGATGAATGGTATAGAGTTAAAGAATGTAAAGCGAAGGTTATAATTGGTGCGAGAAGTGCATTATTTTTACCAGTTTCCAATCTAGGTGTAATAATAATAGATGAGGAACATGAAAATACTTACAAATCAGAACAAAATCCTAGATATGTAACAAGAGAAATAGCAGAATTTTTAAGTGAAGTTAAAGACTGTAAAGTTATATTAGGTTCAGCAACACCATCTATAGAAACTTATTATAGAGCTATTACAGGTGAAATAGAATTATTAGAACTTAATAATAGGGTAGATAATAAGCCTATGCCTATAATGGATATAGTAGATATGAGAGAAGAATTGAATAGTGGAAACATATCCATGTTTAGCAGAAAGCTTTTTACAGAAATTAAGGAAGCTTTATACAGAAAAGAGCAAATAATTTTATTCTTGAATAGAAGAGGCTTTTCTACTTTTGTATCCTGTAGAAGTTGCGGGTATGTATTTAAATGTCACAAATGTGACATATCAATGACGTATCATAAAAATGGATATCTTATATGCCATTATTGTGGGTATACTGAAAGGCAACAAAAAATCTGTCCAAAATGTAAAAGTAAATATGTTAAGCATTTTGGAGCTGGAACAGAACGTGTTGAAGAAGAAGTAAAAAAATACTTTAAAGATGCTAGAGTTCTAAGGATGGATGTAGATACTACAAGAAGTAAAAATGCCCATGAGGATATATATAATTTATTTAAAAATAGAAAGGGAGATATCCTTATAGGAACCCAAATGATATCGAAAGGATTAGATTTTGAAAATGTAACATTAGTTGGAATATTAGCTGCAGATATGTCTATAAACATACCAGATTATAGATCTGCTGAGAGAACATTTCAAATAGTTACACAGGTTGCAGGAAGAGCAGGGAGAGGAGCTAAAGAGGGGAAAGTTATTGTTCAAACATATAATCCAGATCATTATAGTTTAAATTATGCTAAAAGTTATAATTATGAAGGATTTTATAATGAAGAATTTACAGCAAGAGGTTTGATGTATTATCCTCCTTTTGGTAAAATACTATTAATAAATGCTTCTTCTAAAAATGAAAAAATATTAATGGATTTTATGGCGTTATTAAAAGATAATTTTGAAAAAATAAAGGATGAATATAATAATGTAGAAATGTTAGGACCAGTTTCGTGTATCATTTCTAAGATTAAAGATAATTATAGATGGCAAATTTTGTTTAAAGGTGAATTATCTTTAGATTTTTGTAAAAAAATTAAAGATAAACTTTATCAATTAAATAAGAATGTATATAATGAAGTAAAAGCAACTATTGATATTAATCCAAATAATTTGACTTAGGAGGTAGAAAAATGGCGATTAGAAATATAAGACAAAATGGAGATGAAGCATTAAGAAAGAAATGTAAGGCTGTTACTAAAATAACACCTAGAACAATAAAATTAATTGAAGATATGGCGGATACTATGTATGAAGCTGATGGAGTTGGGCTGGCAGCACCTCAAGTTGGTATACTTCAAAAAATATTTGTTATAGATGTTTATGATGACTATGGATTAAGAGTATTTATAAATCCAGAAATATTAGAGGTTTCGGGGACTCAAATTGGTGAAGAAGGATGTTTAAGTGTGCCTGGAGAAGCTGCAGATGTTGAGAGACCTAACTATGTAAAAGTAAAAGCACTAAACGAAAAAGGAGAAGAGTTCATCTTAGAAGCAACAGAGCTTTTAGCAAGAGCTATACTTCACGAGAATGATCATCTAAATGGTACTTTATTTATAGATTATTTAAAATAACTAAGGAGGATTAGCATGAAGATAGTATTTATGGGAACCCCAGACTTTGCAGTACCTTCATTAAAAAAAATAATTGATGTTTATGGAGTTGAAAGTGTATTTACTCAACCTGATAAACCAAAAGGTAGAGGTAAAAAAATATCATATTCACCAGTTAAGGAAGTTGCATTAGAAAATAATATTAAAATTTTTCAACCTACTAAACTAAAAGCTGATAAAGAAGCTTTAGAGTATCTAAAAAATTTAAAACCAGATTTTATAATAGTTGTAGCTTTTGGGCAAATATTGACAAAAGAAGTTTTAGATATTCCAAAGTATGGTTGTATAAATTTACACGCTTCTTTATTACCTATGTATAGAGGAGCAGCCCCATTAAATTGGGCTATAATAAATGGTGAAAAAAAATCAGGAAATACAACAATGTTAATGGATGTAGGACTTGATACAGGAGATATGCTTCTTAAAGATGAGATTGAGATAACTGATAATATGACAGCTGGAGAATTGCATGATTTATTAATGTATAGAGGAGCAGACCTTTTGTTAAATACTATAGATGGTTTATCAAAAGGAACCATAATTCCAGAAAGACAGTGTGAGGAAACCTTTTATGCAAAGATGCTAAATAAAGATTTGGGGAGGATAGATTGGAATAATTCTGCTAAAAATATTCATAACTTAATTAGAGGACTTAATCCATGGCCAATTGCACATACTACTTATGATGATAAATCAATGAAGATATATGAAAGTGAAGTTTTAGTAGAAAGTAGTAATAAAGAGCCAGGAACTATAATAAATGTATCTAAGGAAGGAATGAAAGTTTCAACAAATTTAGGGGTATTGTTAATTAAGAAAATTCAATTTCCAAATGGAAAGCCTTTAACTATAGAACAATATACAAATGGTAATGAACTAGAAATAAATAAAAAACTTATTTAGATTTTACCATAAATAATATAAATCTATATATAAAGGAGAGAAATTTATGTTTTATCCAGGATTTTTATTTGATTCAACTTATTTAATTTTGATACCAGCTATGATAATAGCTTTTTGGGCACAATTTAAAATAGACAGTGCATATAAAAAATATAAAACTGTTAGAACTTTAAGTGGTGTTACTGGTAGTGAGGTTGCAAGAAATATATTAGATGGTGCAGGACTTTTTGATGTAAAAGTTGAAAGATATAGTAAGCACCTTGGTGATCATTATGATCCTTCATTAAGAGTAATAAGGCTTTCACCGGAAGTATATGATAGTGCAACTGTAGCAGCTGCTGGAATAGCAGCTCATGAATGTGGGCATGCAATTCAACATCAAACTCATTATGCTCCTTTAGCTTTAAGGACGAAAATAGCTCCAGTTGTTAATATAGGGAGCTCAATATCAATATACTTATTTATGATAGGTATATTTTTAGGAAATCCATTATTTGCAAAGGTAGGTATAATATTTTTTAGTGGAGCTGTAATTTATCAAATTATAACTCTTCCAGTAGAATTTAATGCTTCGACAAGAGCATTAAATATATTAAAAACAAGAACTTTCTTATATGGAGAGGAATTAAAAGGAGCGCAAAAGGTTTTAGATGCAGCTGCAATGACATATGTAGCAGCAACTCTTATGGCTATTTCTCAACTAATAAGATTAATAGCTATAAATAATAGATATAATGATAATTAAGAGGTAGAAGGATGAACAGTAGAAAACTTGCAAGACAAATAGTACAGAGAGTTTTAGAAGAAGGAGCGTATTCAAACCTAGTTCTTTCAAATGAACTCAATACAAGAGATATAGAAGATAAAGATAAAGGACTTATAACAGAAATTGTTTATGGAACTTTAAGAAGAAAAAGAACTTTAGATGTGTTAATAGGAAATTTTGTTAAAGATATTAATTTAATTGATACAACCGTATTAAATATATTAAGAGTAGCTATTTATCAAATGTATTTTTTAGATAAAATACCTGAATATGCGGCATGTAATGAAGCTGTTGAAGAAGCAAAAGAAGTTTCTTTAGAAGCATCTAAACTTGTAAATGGAATTTTAAGAAACTATATAAAAGATGAAAAAGAAATTGTTGTTCCAGGAAACAGAATAGATGAACTTGCTTATAAGTTTTCTTTTCAACCTTGGATGATAAGGCTTTTTATAAAACAATATGGTGAAGAAAAGACTATGAAATTAATGTCAGGCCTAAATGAGACGCCAAAAGTTACTGTTAGAGTGAATGAATTTAAGGCAGAATATGATGAAGTTTACGAAAAATTGGAAGAGATTGGATATAATATTGAGGAAGGATATGCTTGCCCAGAAGGAATAGCAATAAAGGGTGGAAAAGGAATTGAAGATAATGCACTTTTTAAAGAAGGACTTATTACAGTTCAAGATGAAAGTGCAATGCTTGTAGCACCTTTATTAGATTTAAAAGAAGGAGATAAAGTTTTAGATCTTTGTGCTGCGCCAGGTGGCAAAACAACACATATTGCTGAATTATTAGGCAATACTGGTGAAGTTTTAGCTTTTGATTTACATGAAAATAAACTTTCTCTTATAGAAGAAAATGCAAAGAGATTAGGACTAAATAATATAGTGTGTAAGGCTATGGATGCAACTAAGCTAAATAGTGATTATATAAGCTATGGAGATAAAGTATTAATAGATGTACCTTGTTCAGGACTTGGTATAATAAGAAAGAAACCAGAAATAAAATGGAATAAAACAAGACAACAATTAAAAGATTTAGTTCCAATACAAAGAGAAATAATGGAAAATGCATGGCAATATTTAAAACCTGGTGGAACACTTGTATATTCTACATGTACATTAAATAAAGAAGAAAATGAAGAAAATTTACAATGGTTCTTATCAAAGCATAAAGATGCAGCTGTAGAAAAAGTATATATAGGAAATAATAGTAACTTTATATACAATGCAGATGGAAGCTTAACTATATTGCCAAATGATTCTATGGATGGTTTCTTTATGGGAAAAATAAAGAAAATAAAATAGGTGAAATATGAAAAACATTTTAGATTACAGTTTAGAAGAAGTTTCCTTATGGATGAAGGAAAATGAAGAAAGTGCCTTTAGGGCAAAACAAATTTTTTCGTGGATATATAAATATACTTGGAATTTTGAAGAAATGAAGAATTTACCTAAAAGTTTAATTGATAAACTTAGTAAAAATTTTTATATAGGAATTCCAGAAGTAGTAGAGAAATATGAATCAACTTTAGATGGTACTCAAAAGTTATTATTAGCTTTCGATGATGGAAACATCATCGAAAGTGTAATAATGAAATATAAGCATGGTAATTCAATATGTATTTCTACTCAAATTGGATGTAGAATGGGATGTAAATTCTGTGCGTCAACTTTAGAAGGAAGAGTTAGGAACTTAACGGCTGGGGAGATATTATCAGAAGTTATATTAGCTCAAAAGGTATTAGGTGAAAGAATTTCTAATATAGTATTAATGGGAAGTGGAGAGCCTTTAGATAATTATGAAAATGTTACTAAATTTTTAGATTTAGTAAATTCTGATTATGGATTAAATATAGGTCAAAGACACATAACTCTGTCTACTTGTGGGTTAGTACCTAAAATTTATGAACTGGCAGATAAAGGATATGCTATAACACTAGCTATATCATTACATGCATTTAGTGATGAAAAAAGAAGAGAAATAATGCCAATTGCTAATAAATATTCAATAAAGGAAATATTAGAAGCTTGTGATTATTACTTTAATAAAACGGGCAGAAGAATAACCTTTGAATATTCATTAGTATCAGGTATAAATGATGGTAAAGAAGATGCGAAATCTCTTTCAAAATTGTTAAGGGGAAGACAATGTCATGTTAATCTTATACCTGTCAATGAAATAAAAGAAAATACTTTGAAAAGGCCTTCAAAAAAAATTATAGAAGATTTTGAAAAAGTATTATCAGAAAGTGGAATTGAAGTTACAGTAAGAAGAGAAATGGGTAATGATATAAATGCTGCTTGCGGTCAATTAAGGAGAAATTTCTTAAAGTCTCAAATTTAGAGGGAGTGGGTATTGGTGATTGGTATAAAAAGTGACGTGGGTAACTTAAGAAACCTAAATGAAGATTATGCAGAATTTTATGAAAATGAAGAATTTAAAATTTATGTAGTAGCAGATGGAATGGGAGGGCATAATGCTGGTGAAGTTGCAAGCAAAACTGCCTCAAAGTCATTAATAAAATACATAAAAGATAATTTTAAAGATGAGAATAGTAGAAATATATTAGAAAAAGCTATTCAACATGCAAATTCAAAGGTGTATAATTTAGCACACTGCAATGAAACCTATAATGGAATGGGAACAACTTTAGTTGCATGTTTAATAACTAAAAATATAACTCAAGTTGCAAATGTTGGCGATAGTTCTTGCTTTGGAATAAAATCAAAGGAAATAACCAAGATAACAAAAGATCATTCTTTAGTTCAAGAACTTTTAGATTGTGGTAGCATCTCAAAGGAACAAGCTATAAATCATCCTCAAAAAAATGTTATAACTAGAGCAATAGGAACAGAAGAAGTTGTAAATATAGATCTATTTAGCATAGAAAAAAATAAATTTGATTATTTCCTTATGTGTAGTGATGGTTTAACAAATGAAATAGGCTTAGAAGAGATTTTATCATTTAAATTAGAAGAAAAAGAATTACAGGATATTTGTGAGGAACTTGTTAATCTAGCTAAATTTAAAGGTGGAAGAGACAATATAACTGTAATGTTATTTGGAGGAGAGGTGTAATATGAATGGAATTATACTAGGTGGCAGATATGAACTTCTTGAAAAAGTAGGGGAAGGCGGAATGTCTGAAGTTTATAAAGCTAAATGTAATAAGCTTAATAGATTTGTAGCAGTAAAAATATTAAAAAAGCAATTTGCAGACAATAAGGAAATATCCCAAAAATTTAAAAGAGAAGCAACTGCCATTGCAAATTTATCAGATACTAATATAGTTAATGTTTTAGATGTAGGTACTCAAGATGATATAGATTATATAGTAATGGAATATATAAGCGGAAAAACTTTGAAGGAGTTAATTAATTATAGTGGAAAGCTTAGTTATAATACAGCTATAAAAATAGCTCTTCAAATAGCTAAAGCTCTGGATTGTGCACATAAGAATAATATAATCCATAGAGATATAAAGCCACAAAATATATTAGTTACTGAATCTGGCGAAGTTAAGGTTACTGATTTTGGTATAGCAAAATCTACAGACTCACAAACAATAACAAATACTACAAGTATTATTGGATCAGCTCATTATCTTTCACCAGAACAAGCAAAAGGAACTTATATTGATTTTAGATCAGATATATATTCTTTTGGAATAGTTTTATATGAGATGGTAACAGGAAGATTACCATTTGAAGGTGATTCGCCAGTTACAGTTGCATTAAAGCATTTGCAAGAAGAGCCTATTCCTCCTAAAAATATAAATTCTGCTATTCCGGATAGTTTAAATAAGTTAATACTTAAAGCTATAGAAAAAGAACCAATAAAGAGGTATCAAAATGCTAAAGAAATAATTCAGGACTTACAAAAGATACAAGAAAATCCTGATGTAGTAATAGGCTCTCAAGTTGTAGATAATAGTGATCATACTATAATAATGAGTCCGATTAATAGTCAAAGTCAAAAGACAACTCATATTTCTAAGTTAGAAGATGATTATTATGATGATGAAGACGAAGAATATGATGAAGAATATGACGAAGACGATAAAGAAACTGTTAAGAAAAAAAAGAAAAACAAAAATGGTGTTAAAAAGGCTTTAATTGTAGTCGGAGCAATAATTTTAGTATTAATTTTAGGATCTATAGGATACTTCCTAGCAAATGGAAATAGTAATAAAGAAGTTGAAGTCCCTAATATAGTTGGAAAAACTGTGAATGAAGTTAAATCAGAAGTTGAAGCTTTAGGATTACAGATAAAAGTTAAAAGCACTGAAAAAAGTGATAAACCAGAAAATACTATATTACAAACAGACCCTAAATCAGGAACAAAGGTAAAGAAAGATTCAATAATTAATGTTGTAGTTTCAGCAGGAGAAGAACAAGTAGATATGCCTGATTTTAGAGATTATGAAAAAACAAATATTGAGAAAACATTACAAACTCAAGGATTTACTAATTATACTATTAAGGAAGAATATAATGATAAAGTAGAAAATGGGTATTTAATTAAACAAAGCCCATCTGCTGGTACTAAAATTAGTAAAAAAACTGAAATAGAAATAATTATAAGTAAAGGACCAGAAGTTAAACTTGTTAATGTACCTAATGTAGTAGGAGAAAAGGAAGCTAAGGGAAAAGAGACGCTAGAAAAGCTTAAGCTTGTAGTAACTATTAATTATGAAGTTACCAATGATAAAAGCCAAGATGGTGTAATATTAAAACAATCTGATTCTGATTCTCAACGAACCGAAGGAACCCCAATAACTTTAACAGTAGGAAAGTTTGAGGAAAAAATTATAGATATTGCAGGATTAGGCCTTGAAGCAGGAATGAAGGTAGATGATGCAATAAAAATACTTCTTAGAAATAATATATCTTATAAGATAATTGGTAGTGGAGATATAGTTGAAAGCTTTACTAAAGAAATAAAAGAAGGTCAAACAGTAGAAATAAAAGCAAAAAAATCAGAAAAGCCAGAGAATACTGAAAATCAACAATAGTAATAATGGAAATTATTTATAAAAATAAAAATCAGCATTTAAGCTGATTTTTATTTTTATAAAATTTATTTGCATTTTTTGGTGAAATCTGTTTATTATAAAATATAAAGATTAAATTTTTTGGAGGAAGTATGGAAGGAAAAATTATAAAAGGAATTGGTGGGTTTTACTATGTTAAAACTAAAGATGATATAATAGAATGTAAAGCGAGAGGAAAGTTTAGGCATAAGGATATGAAGCCTATGGTTGGAGATAATGTAGATATAAATATCTCTAATGGAAAAGGGGTAATTGAAGATATATATGATAGATCCTCGGAATTAATAAGACCTACCGTAGCAAATGTTACTCAAGCTTTTGTAGTATTTGCAGTAAAAAATCCAGATATTAATTTTGACCTTTTAAATAGATTTTTGATACTATGCGAATATAATAATATAAAGGCAATAGTATGCTTAAACAAGGTAGATTTAGCAAGTACAGAAGAAAAGGAAGAAATTAAAAAGAAGATTAATGATATTGGTTATGATGTATTATTCATAAATGCTAAAAAAGGGGAGGGGATTACTCTTCTTAAGGAAAGGTTAAAAAATAATGAAACTGTTTTATGTGGGCCATCAGGTGCAGGAAAATCTACTTTAATAAATACTCTTATAAATAGAACTCATATGGAAACAGGAGTTGTATCAAAGAAAATAGGTAGGGGTAAACATACTACAAGACACAGTGAACTTATAGAAATAGAAGGGGGTTATTTAGTTGATAGCCCGGGATTTTCCAATATAGATATTAGCTTTATGAATAAAGATGAACTTAGATATTGCTTTCCTGAGTTTGAGGAATATAATCATAATTGTAAGTTTAGAGGATGTCTTCACAATAAGGAACCTGAATGCTCAGTAAAGAAGGCATTACAAGAAAATAAAATCAATGAAATAAGATATAATTTTTATATAAGAATATTAGAAGAATTATTAGAGGGGGAAAAATACAAATGGTAAAGATATCACCATCAATATTATCAGCAGACTTTTCAAAATTAGGTGAGGAAATTATAAACGTAGATAAAGCAGGAGCAGATTTTATTCATATAGATGTTATGGATGGAAATTTCGTACCTAACATCAGTATAGGATTACCAGTAATAAAATCAATAAGAAATAAAACAACTAAGATATTCGATGTTCATTTAATGATAGAAAACCCTTCAAGGTATATAGATGATTTCGTAAATGCAGGAGCAGATATAATTACAATACATTATGAAGCGGAAAAACACATAGATAGAGCAATAGAATATATAAAGTCAAAGGGAATTAAAGCTGGTATATCATTAAATCCAGGAACTCCAACCTTTGTTTTGAAAGATATAATAAGTAAATTAGATTTAGTATTAATAATGTCAGTTAACCCAGGCTTTGGAGGACAAAAGTTTATACCATATTCTTTAGATAAAATTAGAGAAGTTAAAGAAATGAGCTCAAAGTTAAATGAAAACTTATTAATAGAAGTAGATGGAGGAGTAGATAAAACAAATGCAAAAGATATAATTAATGCAGGAGCAAATGTTTTAGTTGCTGGTTCAGCAGTATTTGGAGATGGAAAACTTAAAGAAAATATAGAAGTAATAAGAGGAAAATAAAATGAAGGCTTTAATAGTATCAGGAGGAAAAGCACCATCTAAGCATCTGTTGTTAGAATCATATAAAAAAGCAGATATTATAATAGGTGCGGATAAAGGTTGTGAGGTACTATACCAATATAATATATCTCCAAAATACATACTGGGTGATTTTGATTCGGCGGATAATAAGATAATAGCTTGTATGGAAGCCAATGGCTGTAAAAAAATAAAATACAAAAAGGAAAAGGATTTTACAGATACAGAAATTGCATTTAACTTAGCTCTTGAAGAAGGAGCAACAGAAATAATACTTTTAGGAGCAACTGGAACTAGATATGATCATTCATTAAGTAATATTGGACTTATGTTAAAAGGACTAAAGAAATCTATTCATGTTGAAATAGTAGATGATAATAATAGAATTTTTTTATGTGATAAAAGTATGATATTAAGAGGAAATAAAGGGGATATTATATCTTTTCATGCATATTGTGAAATAGTAAAAAATTTTACTATAAAAAATTCTAAATATGATTTATTAAATTATGATCTATCTTTGGGTGATGGTTTAACTACTTCTAATGAATTTGTAGGAAAAGACATAAAAATAACTTTTGATAGTGGAATTATAATGGTTATTTATTCTAAAGATTAAATAAAAAAAATAATCACTCATTTTGTTTATTTGCATACAATGTATATAAAGAGATGAGTGATTTTTTATGGAGGGAGAATTTATGAAGATAATAGCTATAAAATTACCAAGATTTATTTCAAATTTTATTAGATTTTTTAAAAGGAAAAGATAACTACATATGAAAAATGTATGACAAAATAATTAAATATAAAATAAAAAATGCAATTGTTAAAACCAATTGCATTTTCTATTTGAACTTATATTGCTCTTTGAACCTTACCAGATCTAAGGCATCTTGTACATACATGAACTGTTTTTGGTGTTCCGTTAACTAAAGCCTTTACTCTCTTTATGTTAGGAGCCCAAGTTCTCTTTGATTGACGATGTGAGTGGGAGTATTGAGTTCCAGATACAACCCCTTTATTACAAACTTCGCATCTTCTTGCCACTTGAAAACACCTCCTTATTTGTGAAGATAATTTCTCTTCAATAGGACAGATTAAATTTTAACATAGTAAGCCTTAGAAAAGCAATAGAAAATGAGAAAAAAATGAAAAAACTTTTAAATTAAAAAATATTTATATATATAATGTTATCTTCATATAATAAGCTATGTAAGATTTACTTGAATAATAAATATAAGTAATATAAAATATAGTATAAGGA
Source organism: Clostridium sp. C8 (assembly GCF_001010885.1). NCBI lineage: Bacteria > Bacillati > Bacillota > Clostridia > Eubacteriales > Clostridiaceae > Clostridium > Clostridium sp. C8. The sequence continues at coordinate 63,182 of NZ_LBMX01000042.1, forward strand.
TATTTATAAGGAGGATTCTATATGGTAGGATATTCAAATGAACTTGGAAATATACATTATTCAGACGAAGTGCTTGCAAAAATAGTTGGACTTTCAACTATGGAGTGCTATGGAGTAGTTGGTATGGTTTCTAAGAATGCAACTGAGGGATTATGGGAATTAATGAGAATAGAAAATTTAAGCAAGGGTGTTAAGCTGAAATTTAATGAAGATAAATTAGTTATAGAATTATATGTTATGGTTGAATATGGAACAAAGATTTCTGTAATAGCTAATAACATAATACAAAAGGTACGTTATAGCGTGGAAAACTTTACTGGATTAAAAGTTTCATCTGTTACAGTAAATGTTCAAGCAGTTAGAGTCTAGGAGGTAAAAAGATGAAATATCAGAAAATAAATGGCCATGATTTTTATAACATGGTTGTTAATGCTAGCAACAGATTGTTAGAAGAAAGCGAATACGTTAATGCTTTAAATGTATTCCCTGTTCCAGATGGAGATACAGGAACCAATATGTCAGCTACTTTTAAGGCTGCAGTTAAAGAGATAGAAGGATTAAATTCTATGTCAATTGCTGAAACTTCAAAAAAGCTTGCTAAAGGGGCTTTAATGGGAGCAAGAGGAAACTCAGGAGTAATTCTTTCTCAAATATTAAGAGGTATTTCTAAGGGCCTAGAAGGAAAAAATGAAGTAGACGCTATAGAACTTGCTATAGCTTTTAAGGAAGGTAGTAACGCCGCATATAAGGCTGTTATGAGACCAACAGAAGGAACTATACTTTCTGTTATAAGAGCTGCCGCTGATGCAGCGATAGATACAGATGTAAAAGATATAGTAGATATTATGGACGTTATAGTAACAGAAGCTAAAATAATGTTAGATAAAACACCAGATTTATTACCAGCATTAAAGAAAGCTAAGGTTGTAGATTCAGGTGGAATGGGACTATATATTATTCTTAAAGGAATGTATGATGCCTTAAGAGATGATATTAAGGCTGAAATAAAGGATATTAAACCAGCAACTGCTAAAATGCAAGGTGCTCAAGGTACAGAAGATATAGATATTAAATTTGGTTATTGTACTGAATTTATAATTTTAGCAGATGCTAGTAAAGCTGAAAAATTTAGAGATGATATAACTCCTATGGGAGACTCACAAGTTGTAGTTGGATATGAAGATGTTATAAAGGTACATATTCATACAAATGACCCAGGAGCTGTTTTAGCAAAGGCTGTTAAATTAGGAGAATTATCAAAAATAAAAATAGATAATATGAGGGAAGAGCATAGGGAAGTACTTTTAAGCAAAGAAGAATATAAAGAAGCTAACATAGATGATTCAGCTCACTTTGAAGGTGAAGCAGCAGTTGAAGAGTTAGAACAGGAAAAGAAGAAATATGCATTTGTGGCAGTTGCAATGGGTGAAGGTATAACTAATATATTCAAGGATTTAGGTGTTGACTATGTTATAGAAGGTGGCCAAACAATGAACCCTTCAACTCAAGATATAATGGAATGTGTATCTAAATTAAATGCTGAACATATTTTTGTTTTACCAAATAATAAAAATATAATAATGTCAGCAAATCAAGCAGCTGAAATTGCAGATAAAGATGTCAGGGTAATACCAACAACTACAATACCTCAAGGAATAACATGTGTTACAATGTTTAATCCAGAACTAGAAGTTGATGAAAATGTAGAAAATCTTAAGGAAGCAAGAGAAATGGTTAAGACAGGTTCTGTAACTTATGCAGTAAGAGATACAGAAATGGATGGAATAGAAATAAAAGAAGGAAATATTCTTGGTTTGATTGAAGGTAAAATAAAGAGAGTTGGAGAATCTTATTTTGATATTACAGAAGAAATACTTTCTGATATGATTGACGAAGACAGTGAACTTATAACAATTTTCTATGGTGCAGATGTAACAGAAGAAGAAGCAGAAGAATTTGCAGAGAAAATAGAAGAAAAGTATGAAGAGTTAGATGTTCAATGCTATAAAGGAGCACAGCCTCTTTATTATTTCTTAGTATCAGTAGAATAATAAAAAAGCGCAAGTTTTTACTTTATTTACATAAGTAGAAACTTGTGCTTTAATATTTAGTGAATTAAAATTTTGAGGGTGAGCAAATGAATATATCCATGGAAATATCTACTCTAAAAGGAGTAGGACCAAAGCTTAGTGAAAAGCTTAATAGATGCGGAATTTTTACTATATATGATTTACTGCTATATTTCCCAAGAGATTATGAATTTATAAGAAGTGATATAGATTTTAATGAAATAGATGGTGAAGAAAAACAAATTTTAAGCTGTAGAGTAATAGGGTATGATAGAGATATAAAAACCAAAACAGGGAAAATTATAACAACAATAAAGTTTGATTATAAAGGACACATTGTTGTTGGAAAATGGTTCAATCAAAGATATATAAAAAATTCTTATAGATTAAATGAATCTTATGAGTTAGTTGGGAAATTTAAAAAAGTAGGTAACTTATTAGAAGTTATAAACCCTATTATCGGATGTAGAGATGCGAAGAAAAGTGAAATAATACCTAAATATCCTTTGAAAGGTGATTTAAGTGATAAAATAATTACTAAGCTTATAAATCAAATATTAGATGAGATAGTTATAACAGACAATTTACCAGAAATAATGCTAGAAAAGTATAATATGATAGGATTGGATAGAGCAATAAGAGAAATTCATTTTCCAAAAGATAAAAATGAATTAGATAAAGCACTAGTAAGATTAAAGTTTCAAGAGCTATTTACATATTCAATGAAACTTTTATTACTAAAAAATAATCTTAGAAACAAAAATGGGATTTCATTTTATTGGCATAAGCAATTGACGAATTTAAAAGAAGCATTACCATTTAAGTTAACAGAGGCACAGACTAAAGTTGTTAGAGAAATATTAAGAGATCAAAAAAGTAATTATCCAATGAATAGACTTGTTCAAGGTGATGTTGGTAGTGGTAAAACTATAGTTGCAATAATAGCAATGTTTAATGTTATAAAAAATGGATTTCAAGCATCTCTAATGGCTCCAACAGAAATACTTGCAAATCAACATTATAAAGAAACTTTGAAAATATTAGAAGCTTTTGATGTAGAAGTTGAATTATTAACTGGGAGTACTAGCTTAAAAGAAAAGAAACGAATAAAAGAGAGAATTTCCACAGGCGAACCGATTATAGTAATAGGAACACATGCATTAATACAAGAGGATGTAGATTTTACTAATTTAGGCCTTGTTATTACAGATGAGCAACATAGATTTGGCGTTGAGCAAAGAAATAAACTTATAAACAAAGGAAGACGACCAGATGTTTTAGTTATGACAGCAACCCCTATCCCTAGAACTTTAGCTTTATATATGTACTCAGACTTAGATGTTTCAATTATTGATAAGCTACCTCCAGGAAGAAAAAAGATAGCTACAAAATTCTATTCTGAAAATGATAGAATGTTAGCTTATAAATTAGCCTTAGATGAAATAAGAAAAGGAAGGCAAGTTTATATAGTTTGTCCATTAATCGAAGAAAATGAAAAAATGGAATTGAATTCAGTTGAAAAACTTTATGAAGAATTAAAAGACGATGTATTTAAAAATGTAAGTATAGAAATATTACATGGCAAAATGAAGCCGAAAGAAAAAGACGAACTTATAAATTTGTTTAAGGAAGATAAAATTAAAGTTATTATCTCAACTACTGTAATTGAAGTTGGAGTAAATGTACCAAATGCTTCAATGATGATAATAGAAAATTCGGAGAGATTTGGTTTAGCACAGCTTCATCAGCTAAGAGGAAGGGTAGGAAGAGGAGAGTATGAATCTTATTGTATTCTTATTGGAAATGCAAAAAATCAAAAAACAAAAAAAAGAATGGAAATAATGGTAGAATCAACAGATGGATTTTATATATCTGAGCAAGATTTAAAGCTCAGAGGAGCAGGTGAGATGTTTGGTATAAGACAAAGTGGAGATATAGGTCTTGTTCTTGCAGATATATATGAAGATATAGATATATTAAAATGTGCAAGATATGAAGCTAATAATTTAATTAGTTCTAATGAAATAGAACATGTAAAATTGTGTAGAGAAATATCAAATTCTATTGAAAGATATAGTCGATATATTTGTTTTAATTAAAAAAATTGTATATGAATAAATATTGTGATAAAATTGAAATGATAGTACCTAAGGAGGAAACTAAATGAGAATAATAGCAGGTAAAGCAAGAGGGAAAAAATTAATACCTCCAGCTACCATGGAAACTAGACCAACTTTAGACAGAGTAAAAGAAGCTATGTTTAGTATAATTCAAGGATACATACCGGATGCTGTGGCTATAGATGTGTTTGCAGGAACAGGAAGTCTTGGTTTAGAAGCAGCAAGCAGAGGGGCAAAGGAAGTTTATTTAATTGACAAAAGTAATACTACATTTCCTTTGTTAAAGCAAAATGTTAAGAGTTTAAAGTTTGAAGATTTCTGTGTTCCATTAAATATGGATTCATATGATGCTTTAAAGATGTTAAGCAATAAAGGAATAACTTTTGATATTATATTTATAGATCCACCTTATTGTAAGGAAATGATTCCAGAAGCAATCAAAATAGTAAAAGAAAATAATATGCTGAAGGAAAATGGAATAATAGTTACAAAAATAGATTCTATAGAGGAAATATACGAAGGATATAAAGATATAAAATTATTACAAAGTAGAAAATATGGAAATACAACAGTATGTTTTTATAAATATGAGGAGTAAATAAAAAGGTGATAGATATGAATATAGCAGTATATCCAGGGAGTTTCGATCCTATTACTAAAGGACATTTAGATATTATAACTAGAGGTTCTAAGATTTATGATAAACTTATAGTTGCAGTATTAGTAAATGTAGATAAAAAGTGTTTATTTAATATTGAAGAGAGAGTTGAGTTAATTAAAAAAGTTACTAAGAATTTAAAAAACGTAGAAGTATTAAGTTTTGAAGGATTATTAGTGGATTTTGCAAAGATACATAATTCAAAGGTTATATTAAAGGGCCTTAGAACAATATCAGATTTTGAATATGAATTTCAAATGGCACTTATGAATTCGAAATTAAATCCAGATATAGAGACGGTTTTTATGATGACTTCCTCAGCGTATTCTTATGTGAGTTCATCTTCAGTAAAGCAAGTTGCTAAATTTGGTGGAAATATTGAAGGGCTTGTACCTAACGAATTAATATCAGAAATTATAGATAAGTTTTAAATTGTTTTATCGAGGGGGAAAAGGTATGGAGAAGACAGAAGTTAATATAATAGAACTTTTGGAATATTTGGAAGAGCTTATAGAAACAGCACCTAAGGTACCTATAACAGGTAAAAGTGTAGTAGATAAAAAGGAATTTTTAGAAGTAATAGATCAAGTAATAAATTATCTTCCAGATCAATTAAAAAAAGCACAATGGGTAATGACTGAAAAAGATAGAATACTTGGAGATGCTCAAAAAGAGTATGAATCAACTAAAAGTGAAATTTTAGAAATGATGAAACAAAAAGTTGAAAATCATGATGTAGTGAAGGAAGCTAAAATAAGAGCTAATGAAATAATTGCCCTAGCACAAAGAGATGCTAAGGCAATTAGAATTGGATCTAGAGAGTATTCAACAGAAATTTTATCTCAATTAGATCGAGAAATTGAAGAAAAAAGAAATATTCTAATTGAAAATATGCAAAAATCCTTTGAAATAGCAGCAAAAGAGATAGATGAAAAACTAAGTAGCACAGGGTCAAAAATAAAGGAAAATATTTCAGAGTTAAGAGGAATGTAATTTCTTCTTAAAACTTTTTAGAGTTATAGATATTAATAGTGTTAATAGAAAAAACAATAGTATAGGAATAAAATATTTATAAAGTGTATAAATATTGTAATTTTCATTTGTAATAATATTTGAAGTTGGAACTGAGGTTAAAAGTATATTACTTGAAATAAAAGTTATTATAAAACTTAGTAATCCTTGTATAAACTTATAAAATATATATTTCTTCATATTAGGACTACTTTTACTTACTATAGAGCTTACTTGAGCTATAACAGATAAGCTTGAAAATGATAAAATAAAGCTCATCATGCTTAATTTTAAACTCATAGATATATTAGAATTAGAGATTAATTTACATCCATTTGTAAATTCAATACTTCCTAAAAAAAGATTATATAGCGTTCCAACAGGCAAGTTAATTAAGTCTTCTAAATATTTAAAAGCAATGCTTATATAAGTGTTGCTTTTTATTATACTTATTAGTACTGAAAATATTATAACAAAAGCTCCTACATTTATAGTTGTAGCAACTGCATTTTCAATGGAATTTTTTAGATTAATACCAAAGGGAAGCTCTTTATAAGTATTATTTAAATTTGAATAAGAAACTTTAAGTTTTAAGTTTCTTCTTGTTAAAAAACCTACAATAATTATAGAAAAATAATTAGCTATCAATAAAATATACCCGAGTTTTACATCATATAACATAGCAGTTGCAACTGCTCCTAAAATAAAAATTGGCCCTGCATTAGATGCTATATTTAAAAGTCTTTCATATTCACTTTTATGTATATATCCAAGCTCATAAATGTCAGAAGAGTATTTTGCTCCTAATGGATAACCACATATAAAACTTGCAGCCAAGGGAAAAGAGCAATTTCTAGAGAGACCTAGAGGTTTACAAATTAAAGGCCCAAGAATTTTAGAATAAAGGGTTATTCCATCATAGTAGATTAATAAGTTGCATATGACACTAAATGGAAAAATTGTTGGTAATATTGCTGTGATAACAAGTTTTGTACCATTTATAGCAGCTGAAATACTAACCTCTAGATTTATTACAAATATAATTATAAATATAGTAATTGCGAAACAAATAAGATAATTTTTCTTAATATCTAAAAGTTTTAAAAGTAATGCTACTAGAAAAAAAATTAAAAGCCATAAAATAAAAATACTAAACATAAAATTTACCTCCTATATAGTATTTATATGCCTATGGCTTTCTAATATTAACTTTTTATTATAGGTAACATTAAATAATCATTTAGTGGATTCACTTTATTATTTAATATTGAATATGCTTTAGTAGCTTGAATATCTAGATTTAAAAGAGGATTATTTATGTTTTTGGAAACCTTTGTTATAATGGGGATTTTTGATTTTTTCTTCATTTCCTTTAATATAAGACGACCGTTATCATTAAATCCAAGAACTTTAGCGTAAAGATTATCTGGATTTATTAAATCTTTAAAAGAATATCTATCTAAAGATAAAAATATCTGAGACATTAATCTAGAAATTTTGGTATAAGTATATCTTTTACTTTTTACTCTAAATATTAAATCTTCATAAGATGTGCTGTAATATATTTCTTTTAAGAATTTATTATCTAAGCCTTCTTTTATTTCAAAAAGATTGTTAAAATCTATACAATTTGTAATGAGTTTATATTTAATATATTCATACATATCTTTTTCAAAGACAAAAGGATAGTTTTTATCTTTTAAAGTGTATAACATATTTAATGAAACACTTGGAATATAATTTTTTAAATTATCTAAAGATAAATTGTTTTTAAGACTTTCTCTTATACTAGTAGCGGAAGAAAAGAGACTATTTAGTTCTTTATCATTATATTTAGCGCCTTCTCTTTTTAAAGTTAAAGGTTTAATTGAACTATTCAAAAGAATTAAAGCCTTTATATATTCTATTCCTAAGATATTATTTGAATTTGATAAAATTTCTTTCAAAGAGTCATCTTCTAAAATTTTTATTAAAGAAAGTTCTCGAGCCTTAGCATAAGTCATTCCTTTTTTTAGATTTTCTTTAATCTCTAACTTTAATTCATTAGATTCATCTGTTAATATTTTAGCAATTTTAGTTAATAAGTTGATATCTCCACATTCACTTCCAAAAAAAATGTTCTTGATTACATTAATTGAATCAAGAATATATACTGAACCTCTTGCAAAAAATTCAGCAGAAGATAAAGCATAAAAAGTTGGTAATTCTAAAACTAAATCAACTCCATTTAAAATAGCCATTTCAGCTCTTTTCCATTTATCTATTAATGCTGGCTCACCTCTTTGAACGAAGTTACCACTCATTATACAAACTATACCATCACAATTTGTTTCTCTTTTTGCAGAATCTAAATGGTAAAGATGACCATTGTGAAAAGGATTATACTCCGTTATTATTCCTGTTATATTCATAAATACACTCCTTAATGGGAAATATAAAATCATTATAACATAATAAAAATTTAATAAAAGACTAATATAAAGGAGAAGGATTACGGACAAGCAAAAGTATTCAGAATATTTATAATATAAAGAATTAAATCTTTCGTATATTTTTATGTTGAAAGTTATAGTTATTTAGGAGTATATTAATATATGAAGATGAGTCCGTATCTTTTTGAAAGGAGTAATTATTATGGAACTTATGAATAAATTATGGGATGCAGCAAAGGCTGATAAAAGAAGAATAGTTCTTCCAGAAGGTGATGAGGAAAGAACACTAGTTGCTGCACAAAGGATCGAAGAACTTGGTTTAGCTTATCCAGTTCTAGTTGGAGATAAAAACAAAATAAATGAAAAAGCAAAAGAACTAGGAGTGAACTTAGAAGGAATCGAAATAGTCGATCCAAACACTTCAGAAAGATTACAAACTTATGTTAATGAGTTTTATGAATTAAGAAAAAGTAAAGGAATGACTTTAGAAAAATCTGAAAAAATAGTAAGAGATCCATTGTATTTTGGAACTATGATGGTTAAATTAGATGATGCTGATGGAATGGTTTCTGGTGCTATACATACTACAGGAGATTTACTTAGACCGGGACTACAAATAATAAAAACTGCACCAGGAGTATCTGTTGTATCAAGTTTCTTCATAATGATGGTACCAGGCTCAAAATATGGAGAAGAAGGGATGCTTTTATTCTCAGACTGTGCAGTTAATCCGAACCCAACTTATGAGCAGTTAGCAGCAATAGCAATAGCTACAGCAGATACAGCTAAAAATCTTTGTAAGATAGAACCAAGAGTAGCTATGTTATCATTTTCAACAATGGGAAGCGCAGATCACGAAATGGTTGATAAAGTTAGAAAGGCTACAGAACTTGCAAAGGAATTAAGACCAGATTTATTAATAGATGGTGAGTTGCAATTAGATGCGGCTATAGTTGACAAGGTAGCATCTCAGAAAGCTCCAAATAGTGATGTGGCAGGTAAAGCTAATGTATTAATATTCCCAGATTTACAAAGTGGAAATATAGGATATAAGTTAGTTCAAAGATTTGCAAATGCAGAGGCTATAGGACCTATGTGCCAAGGTTTTGCAAAACCAATAAATGATTTATCAAGAGGATGTAGTTCTGATGATATAGTTAATGTTGTTGCATTAACTGCAGTTCAAGCACAATCTCAAAAATAATAACTGTTAGGAAGGAGTATAACAAATGAAAGTATTAGTAATTAATTGCGGTAGTTCATCGCTTAAATACCAATTAATAGATATGACTACTGAAGAGGCATTAGCTCAAGGGTTAGTGGAAAGAATAGGAATTGAAGGTTCAGTTTTAACTCAAAAGGTTGAAGGCAGAGATAAGTATATAGTTAAACAACCAATGGAGGATCATAAAGTTGCTATAAAGCTAGTTTTAGATACTTTAGTAGATAGTGAGCATGGAGTAATTTCATCAATGGATGAAATATCAGCAGTTGGACACAGAGTTGTTCATGGTGGAGAAAAGTATAAAAACTCAGTAATTGTTAATGAAGAAGTTAAAGAGTATATAAAACAATGCTTTAAATTAGCACCACTTCACAATCCTGCAAATATGATAGGAATAGAAGCTTGTGAAGAACTAATGCCAAATACTCCAATGGTAGTAGTATTTGACACTGCGTTTCATGGAACAATGCCAGAAGAATCATATTTATATGCACTTCCATATGATTTATATAAAAAGCATGGCATAAGAAAATATGGATTCCATGGGACTTCTCATAAATATGTTTCTCAAAAGGTGGCAGAAGTTATGGGAAGAGATATAAAAGACTTAAAGATAGTTACATGTCATTTAGGAAATGGTGCAAGTTTATGTGCTGTTAAAGATGGTGTTTCTATTGATACATCAATGGGCTTTACACCACTTGAAGGTGTTGCTATGGGAACAAGAAGTGGAAATATAGATCCTGCTATAGTAACTTTCTTAATGAAAGAAGAAGGTTTATCAATAGATGAGGTTAATGATTTACTAAATAAAAAATCAGGAGTTCTTGGAATATCAGGAATCAGTTCAGATTTTAGAGATATTGAAGATGCTGCTTTTAAAGAAGGCATACATAGAGCTAAATTAGCACTTTCTATATTTGAATATAAGGTAAGAGCTACAATTGGATCATACGCTGCTATTATGGGTGGAGTTGATGCTATTGTATTTACTGCTGGAGTTGGAGAAAATGGACCAGAAACTAGAGAATCAATCTTAAAAGGATTAGAATTCTTAGGTGTAGAAATAGATACTGAGAAAAATAATGTTAGAGGAAAATTAAGAGAAATATCAAAAGCTGATTGTAAGGTAAAAGCTTTTGTTATACCAACTAATGAAGAATTAGTTATTGCAAGAGATACTCTTGAATTAATTAAGTAATTTATAGAAATTGTAATATTCAATAGATATATTTTTGAGTGCATAATTATTAGTTAAGTAATTTACAATAAATTACTTGACTTTTAATGGTGCACTTTATATAATAAATTGTGTTTATTCGGCAAATATTTATCTAAGGAGTGAAATGAAGCTTTGCTCAAGCTATACACATAATGTGTATAATGTATCCTAAAGGATATGAGGACTTAGTCTAGAGCAAATACATATGATTATACAATTTTCAGACTTAATTTCATCTAAGAAAAGAAAAAAAGAAATAAATGTAACATATGAATTAGCTCCACTTTCTTTTGATGGAGATCAAATAGAAGCTATAGAAGCTATAAATTTAGTTGGAGATCTAATTTCTATTGGAGATGTTTTAACTTTAAAAGCTTCAATAAAGACAAAATTAAAATTAAACTGTTCAAGATGCCTAGAGGCCTTTATCTATCCAATAGATATTGATATAGAAGAAAGGTTTACAAATAATAAGGAACTTCAAGAAAATGAGGAAATTATTTTTGTAGATAGTGATACTTTAGATATTACTAAAATAGTTGAAAATGTTATTATTTCAACCTTACCTATTAAGAGACTTTGCACAGATGACTGTAAGGGACTTTGCTACCAATGCGGTAAAAATCTTAATGAAGGTTCTTGTCAATGTGAGACAAATGATGTAGACTTAAGACTGGCAAAGTTACAAGAGTTGTTTGGAAATAAGGAGGTGTAGTAATGGGAAATCCTGCTAGAAAAACATATAGAGCAAAGAGAAATTCAAGAAGAGCTCAAACTTTTAAGGCGAGCTTACCTGGAATAGTTGAGTGTCCACAATGTCACGAAATGAAGCTAGCTCACAGAGTTTGCAAGAATTGTGGCTTCTATAAAGGTAAAGAAGTAGTTGCTTCAGTAGAAGAATAAAGAAAGTCTAATGACTTTCTTTTCTTTATATATAAAGAAAAGGGGCGAATGGTATTATGAAGATAGCTATAGATGGCATGGGCGGAGATAATGCACCTAAGGCTGTAATAGAAGGTGTTATACAGGCTTTAAAGGAATACAAAGGAATAGAATATTATATAACTGGGCCTAAAGAGCAAATAGAAGAAGAGCTAAAGAAATACCAATATGATGAAAAGCTAATTAATATAGTTGATGCAAGAGAAGTTATTTCTCCAAATGAACATCCAGTAATGGCTTTAAAGAAGAAAAAAGATTCAAGTATATGCAAAGCATTAAGACTTGTAAAAGAAAAGGAATGTGATGCAATTATATCAGGAGGTAGTACAGGGGCATTTTTGGCTGGCTGTACACTTATAGTTGGAAGAATAAAGGGCGTAGAAAGACCAGCACTTGCTCCAATTATGCCAGGTAGAAATGGTAGCTTTATGATAGTAGATGCTGGGGCAAATGTAGATTGTAAGCCTAACTATTTATTACAATTTGCTAAGATGGGCAAGGTGTATTATCAAGGAGTATTGGGCAAAGCAGAACCTTCAATAGGGCTAGTTAATATAGGAGCAGAAGAAGAAAAGGGTAATGAGTTAACTAAAAATGCTCACAAGCTATTAAAAGAAGAAATTAGTTTGAATTTTGTTGGCAACGTAGAACCAAGAGATACATCAAAAGGTGATGTAAATGTTTTAGTTTGCGATGGTTTTGTAGGAAATACTTTGTTAAAAATGTATGAAGGTGTAGCTTCAACATTATTAGGAATGATAAAAGAAGAGATTTTATCTGGAGGAATAATGAGAAAAGTTGGTGCAGGTCTTTTAAGTCCTGTTTTTAAAGCATTAAAAACAAAATTTGATTATAAAGAATATGGTGGAGCACCATTTTTAGGCGTTGAAGGTATTTGTATAAAAGCTCATGGAAGCTCAGATGGAAAGGCTTTTAAAAATGCTATAAGACAAACAAAAACTTTTTATGAGAATAAAGTATTAGAAAAAATAAAAGAAGAACTTCAAAATAATATATAATTATACCAATATGCATATTGACTAGATAAATAATATATAATATTATCTAAATGATGTATGTAGGAGGTGAATTAGATGTTTGAAAAAGTTAGAGAAATAATAGCTGAGAAATTAAGCATTAACGAAGATGATATAACAATGGACTCTTCATTCGTTGAAGATTTAAATGCAGATTCATTAGATTTAGTTGAACTTATGATGGCTTTAGAAGATGAATTAGACACAGAAATCCCAGATGAAGAAGCAGAAAACTTTAAAACTGTTGGAGATGTAGTTAAGTATTTAAAGAATCATGTTGAAGAGTAGTATAATCCCGCTTTAATGCGGGATTTTATATTTAAAAATTATGATATAATTTGGTTTATTCTTGAATTTGCTCTATTAAAGATATTTTGTTAAAAAGCAAATTGAAGAATAAACTTCAAGGAGTGTATAAAATGGCGAAGTTTAATATAAAAGAAGTTGAGGAAAATATAGGACTAACCTTTAATGAGCCTACTCTTTTAAAGGTTGCATTAACTCATAGTTCTTATGCTAATCAACATAAAGATCAAGAATATAATGAAAGGTTTGAATTTCTAGGAGATTCAATACTACAGTTATGTATTACTGAATATTTATTTTTAAATTATAAAAACAAAAGTGAAGGTGAATTAACAAAAATAAGAAGCTTAATAGTTTGTGAAAATTCACTTTATGAAATTGGTAAAAAATTAAATTTAGGATATTTTATAAGGATAAGTAGAGGAGAAGAGCTAACGGGGGGAAGAGAAAGAGTATCTATAATAGCAGATGCCGTAGAAGCTTTAATTGCAGGAATTTATTTAGATAAGGGCCTTGAATTTGTTAAGGATTATATAATAGGTCATTTTAAAGAAATAATAGATAAAGCAATTAATAATAGTATAGTGTTAGACTATAAAACAAAACTTCAAGAAGAAATGCAAAAATCAGGCGAAGTATCAATAGTATATGAATTGCTTAAGTATGAAGGACCTCCTCATAGAAGAAAATTCTTTACTTCAGTTATAATAGAAGATAAGGAATATGGTAAAGGTGAAGGATATAGTAAAAAAGAATCAGAACAAAATGCAGCTAAAGAGGCACTACGAGCTTTGGAGGAATCTAATGAGTAAAAAGCATTATATAATACCTATATTTGTATCTCATCAGGGCTGTCCCCATCAATGTGTATTTTGTAATCAAGATAAAATAGCTAGAGCTGTTAATAAAGAAGTGACAGATGAAGATGTAAGAAAGACAGTAGAAGAGTATATTAAAACAATAGACCATAATAATTCAACTATTGAAATATCTTTTTTTGGAGGAACATTTACAGCAATAGATATAAATAAACAAAAGGAATTATTATCTGTTGCAAAAGAATATAAGGAAAAAGGTTATATAGATAAAATTAGAATGTCTACAAGACCTGATGCAATAAATAAATACATATTAGATTACTTAAAAGAATATAAAGTAGATATAATTGAGCTAGGAGTTCAATCATTGAATGATGAAGTATTAAGGTTATCTGGAAGAGGTCATAGTTCAGAAGATGTGAAAAGAGCTTCTAGGCTTATAAAAGAATATAAAATTACATTAGGGCATCAAATAATGCCAGGATTACCAGGAGATAATTTTGAAAAGGATATTGAAACTGTAAAAAAATCAATAGAAATGGAACCAGATATATGTAGAATATACCCATCATTAGTGATAAAAGATACACCTATGGAAGAAATGTATAAAAGAGGAGAGTATACTCCATATTCCTTAGAAGAAGCTGTTTGTGTATCTAAAGAATTATACAAATTATATAAAGAGGCAAATGTTAATATAATTAGGATTGGTCTTCAACCAACAGAAAATATTACTTGGGGCAAAGATATTATAGATGGACCTTTCCATCCAGCTTTTAGAGAGTTAGTGGAAGGCAGCTTGCTTTGTGATAAAATAAAATCATCTATAAATAGAGATGAAGATATTATAATAGAAATAAATTCAAAGGATTTAAGCAAGCTTTACGCAAATAAGAAAGTGTATTTTAATAACTTAAAATATAATCATAATGGGAAACTAGCAGTTACTACCAAAGATAAGATAAACAGAGGGAATGTTAATATTATCGTACTAAAAAGAATAGAAAAGGTTAGTATATAAGGTAGGCAAGATTTTGCCTACCTTATTATTGATATTTTACTATCTTTACTATAAACTTAAATAAGAATAGGAGTGGTAATTATGAAAAAACAAACGAGACAAAAAATGATATATATAATTACTATAATTTTAGCAATCATGTTTTCAATGAGTCTATTAGTATCATTGATATAGATAAGGAGTGCATCTATGTTTTTAAAATCCATAGAAATAAGAGGGTTTAAATCTTTTGCAGACAAGACCCAATTAAAGTTTAAAAAGGGAGTAACAGCAGTAGTAGGACCAAATGGTAGTGGGAAAAGTAATATATCTGATTCAGTTCGTTGGGTTCTTGGAGAACAAAGTGTAAAAACCCTTAGGGGTGGGAAAATGGAAGATGTCATTTTTGCAGGAACTCAATTTAGAAAACCGGTTGGACTAGCTCAGGTTTCACTTACGTTAGATAACTCAGATAATTCATTAGATACTGATTACTCTGAAGTAACAGTAACAAGGAGAATATTTAGATCTGGAGAAACCGAATATTTAATAAATAATCAAAAGTGTAGATTAAAAGATATTAATAGCTTGTTTATGGATACAGGAATAGGCAAGGAAGGATACTCGCTTATTGGACAAGGTAAAATAGAAGCTATATTAAGTGGAAAAGCAGAAGATAGGAGAGCCTTACTAGAAGAAGCAGCAGGTATAGTTAAATTTAAGTCAAGAAAAGAGGAAGCAGAAAGAAAACTAGCCAATACAGAAAATAATTTAATTAGGATAAGAGATATAATCTCAACTTATGAAGAAAGAATTGAGCCATTAAAAGTAGAAAGAGAAAAGGCTTTAAAGTACAAACTTCTAGCAGAAGATCTTAAAGTTAAAGAAGTTTCTGTTTTAGTTGATAATATAAAAAGAATAGATAAAGATATTAATAACATAAGTGAAGAAATAAGTAATAAAAAATGTGACATAGAAACTAAAAGAAATAAATTAAAAATATATAAAGAAGAAGTTTTAGATTTAGAAGTAAAAATAGAAGAATTAGAGAATAAAAATAGTCAAGAAAAAAGTGAATATTATATTAAAAAGGAGGAAGTAAATCAAAGTCTAAATAATATAGAAATACTTAAAGAAAGAATTAAAAATCTAGAAGAAATAATAGAAAAAGATTTAGAGGAAATAAAGAATTTAGAAGATAATTTAGAAGATTCTAGAAAAGAAAAAGAGAATATAGCTAAAGAACTTGAGGAAAAAATACAGGAGCAACTTCAAAAAGAAAATGATATTAAGAGGTTGGAAAATGAAATATATGATTTAAAAAAAGAAATTCAAAGAATAGAAAGAGAAATAGAGTATTTCAAAAATGAAGAATTTGAGTTATTAAGAAAGATTTCAGAAACCAATAATAGTATTTCTTTATTAAATAAAGAAATACTAAATAAAGAAGAGTTAGGATTAAATGGTGAGAATACTTTAAAGACTTTAGAAGGAAATATAAGTATTAACTTAGCCACAATTATAGGATTAAGAAAAAATATAGAAGAAACTCAAAAAGAAAGAGAAAATTTAAGAAATATTATAATTGAAAATAAGAAAAGGCTTTCAAGTTTAATTGGCGATATAACAAAAAAAGAAAATATTATAAGGGAAATATCTAAAAACATAAATACTTTAGAAGGGAAATTAACCACTTTAAAAGACTTAGAAAAAAGCTATGAAGGTTATCAACTCTCTGTAAAAAGATTAATGGAAAGAATAGAAAATGGACAAATAGCATATGGAAAAGGTACTAAGGTGTTGGGTGAAGTATTTAGTGTCAACAAGGAATATGAAACTGCTATAGAGATATCTTTAGGGGGAGCTATTTCAAATATAATAACTGATGATGAAAATACTGCAAAGCTGTTAATAGAGTATCTCAAGAAAAATTCTTTAGGACGAGCAACTTTTTTACCTTTAAATATTATTAAGGGAAATAGATTAAATATATCTAATAATATAAAAGACATTTCAGGTTTTTTAGGACTAGCATCTGATTTGATTAGTTTTGATAGTAAATTTAAAGAAGTAATTGATTATTCATTAGGTAAAACAATAATTGCTAAAGATATGGAATCTGCTTTAAAGATATCAAGGATTGGTAATTATAAGCTTAAGATAGTTACATTAGATGGAGAGGTAATTAGCCCTGGTGGAGCTCTTACGGGAGGAAGTATTTATAAGAAAAACAATTCAAGTATATTAGGAAGAAGAAGAGAACTTCAAGAGTTGCAAAAAAGTATAATGGAAAGTAAAGATAGATACTCTTTAGAATATGATTATTTAAATAAGATAAAAGAAGAAGCAAAATTAATAGATGAGGAAAATTTAAATAAAAGTGATGAAGTTCATGGGAAGACAATTGATATAACAAGATTTGAAAGTGAAATAAAGTCCTTGGAAAATGAAGGAGTTAAACTTAGAAATTCTTTTGAAGTTTCAAAAAAAGAAATTTCTTTAAACAATGAAAATTTAAATAAATTAAAAGAAGAAATAAAAAATAAAGAGGAATCATTAAAAAATCTAGAGATAAATAATAAAAAAAATAGAGATAATATTTTATCTTATGAAGATTTATTAAAAGAAAAGAAAGAGAAGTTTGATAAATTAAAAGATGAATCTATACAAATTAAAATAAACAAGGCAGCATTAGATGAAGTTGTTTATGGAAAAGAATCTGAGCTTAAAAGAAAAGAAAAAGAAGAGAGAGAAAAAGAAGAAAAAATATTGAAGTTTAAATTAGAAAACAAAGAAAGAGAAAGTACTATAATTTCTTTAAGAAATCAAATAGATAAAGATATAAATTTAATTAATGAAATTAATAATAGATTAAATAATCTTGAGAATATATTTAAATCTGACGATATTAAAAGAATAACTTTAAAAGATAAGTTAAAAATAAGAGATGGGGAAGCTAATGAGTTAATAGAAATATTAAGAGTATTAGAAAATGAATTAAGTAAAAGAGAAATATCATATGCTAAAATAGAAAGTGAAAGAGAAAATAATTATAAGAGGTTAAATGAAGAGCTAAGTTTAACTTTAGCAGAAGCTATAGAAATTGCATTAGAGATAGAGAATGTTTCAAAAGTTAGAGATGAAATATTTAAATTAAAGTCTCAAATCACAGCTCTTGGAACCGTAAATCTAGCGGCAATTGTAGAATATGAAGAAGTTTGTGAAAAATATGAATTTATGTCATCGCAAGAAGAAGATTTAAATAAAGCAAAAGATGAACTTACGACAGTTATTAATGAAATGACTACAAAAATGCAAGAGCTTTTTAGAAAAAATTTTAAAGTACTTAATGCAAACTTTAACGAAACTTTTAAAGATTTATTTAAAGGAGGAACAGCAGAACTTATTTTAGGTGAAGGTGATGAACTTACAGCTAATATAGAAATAAATGTTCAGCCACCAGGTAAAAAACTTCAAAATATAAATCTAATGTCAGGTGGAGAAAAAGTACTTTCAGCAATTGCATTATTATTTGCGATATTGAAAATGAAGCCAACACCATTTTGTATATTAGATGAAATTGAAGCAGCTTTAGATGATGCAAATGTATATAGGTATGCAGAATTCTTGAAACAATTCTCTGAAAATATTCAATTCATAGTAATTACTCATAGAAAAGGAACTATGGAAGCAAGTGATATTATGTATGGAGTAACTATGGAGGAAAAAGGAGTATCAAAGGTAGTTTCAGTTGACTTAAGTAAAGATAATTAGGAGGTAAATTATGGATATATTTGGAAAAATATTTGATAATTTAAAATCAGGACTTTCAAAGACTAAAAATGCTTTAACTGATAAAATAAATGAAACATTAAAATTAGCTATTACTATAGACGAGGACTTATATGAAGAACTAGAAGAAATTTTAGTTATGTCTGATATAGGAATGGATACAACAATAGAAATTATAGATAGATTAAAAGCAAAGATAAGAAAAGAAAAAATTAATGACCCAAATGAAGTTTATCCAGCATTAAAATCTGTAATAAGAGATATTCTTTTAGAAGGTACAGAAGAAAAAGAAGAAAGTAAAACTAGTGATAAAGAAATATTATTAGTTATAGGTGTAAACGGAGTAGGTAAGACTACTTCAATAGGAAAACTTGCAGCAAAAAACAAGCAAGAAGGTAAAAAAGTGTTACTTGCAGCGGCAGATACATTTAGAGCAGCTGCTATAGATCAATTGGAAGTATGGAGCCAAAGGGCAGGAGTTGATATAATAAAACATATGGAAGGTTCTGATCCAGCGGCGGTAGTTTTTGATGCTGTAAATGCAGCAAAGTCAAGAAATATAGATTTATTAATATGCGATACAGCAGGAAGACTTCATAACAAGAAAAATCTTATGGATGAGTTATCAAAAATAGGTAGAATAATAGATAGAGAATTTAGTAATGCGCACAAAGAAACCTTATTGGTTTTAGATGCAACAACAGGACAAAATGCAGTAGTTCAAGCAAAACAATTTATGGAGGCTTGCCCTATAGATGGTATAATATTAACTAAATTAGATGGAACTGCAAAGGGTGGAGTTGTAATTTCTATTAAAAATACATTAAATATACCTGTTAGATATATAGGCGTAGGAGAAGGAATAGAAGATCTTCAAGAATTTGATGCAGAAGGATTTGCAGAAGCACTGTTCTAGAAAGAAGAATGTAAAATGAAAAGTGTAAAATTAAGGCGGAAATTCAGCTTTTGCTGAATTTCATTAAAATCTATAACTTAGCAAAGTTAAGTTATTTCCTTAATTCTACATTCTACATTTTCAATTTTAAATTTTTTGTAGGGTGTTAAGTAAAAATACTTGACAGCATAGAATTGTTTTGTTAAAATCTCTTTTGTGGGTAAGGTGATGAAATGGAAGATAGGGTTGAGATTTCATTATTAATGGATTTATACGGTTCATTACTAACAGAAAAACAGTATAAAATTATGGAGCTTTATTATAATGAGGATTTATCCTTAGCTGAAATTGCTGAATTGAATAACACAAGTCGTCAAGCGATCCATGATTTAATAAAGAGATGTTATAAACAGTTTCTATCCTATGAAAGTAAACTTAATTTACTTAAAAAAAGTTTTAGTCAAGAAAAGATAATTATAAGTTTTCTTGAAGAAATAAAAGATAAATATTCAATTTCTGAAGAGGACTATAATAAATATAAAAGTATATTAAAAGATTTATAAAATCATAGGAGGGTTTAACGTGGCTTTTGAAGGTTTATCAGATAAATTGCAGGAAGCTTTCAAAAAGCTTAAGGGCAAAGGAAAGCTAACTGAAAAAGATATAAAAGAGGCCATGAGAGAAGTAAAACTTGCGTTACTTGAAGCTGATGTTAACTTTAAAGTTGTTAAAAAGTTTATTTCAAGTGTCAGTGAAAAGTGTGTTGGAAATGAGGTTTTAGAAAGCTTAACTCCAGCTCAACAAGTTATAAAAATTGTTAACGATGAACTTACTGATCTTATGGGAGGTAGTGAAAGCAAATTAGAATTTAACTCTGTAGGTCCAACAATAATAATGATGGTTGGCTTGCAAGGAGCAGGTAAAACTACTATGAGTGGAAAGCTTGCATTACAACTTAGAAAACAAAATAAGAGACCTCTTCTAGTAGCATGTGATATATATAGACCAGCAGCTATTAAACAATTAGAGGTAGTTGGAAAGCAAATAGATATTCCGGTTTTCCAAATGGGAGATAAAGTTAATCCTGTTGATATTGCTAAAGCCGGTATAGTTCATGCTAGGGAAAATGGGAATAATGTAATAATAATAGATACAGCTGGTAGACTTCATATAGATGAAAATCTTATGGGAGAACTTAAATCTATAAAGGAAGAAGTAAAACCTCAAGAAATATTACTTGTAGTAGATGCAATGACAGGCCAAGATGCTGTAAATGTTGCAGAAAGTTTTAATGATTCCTTAGATGTATCAGGAGTTATATTAACAAAGCTAGATGGTGATACAAGAGGTGGAGCCGCTTTATCAATTAGACATATTACTGAAAAACCAATTAAGTTTATTGGTGTAGGTGAAAAAATGAGTGATTTTGAAGTTTTCTATCCAGATAGAATGGCTTCAAGAATATTAGGAATGGGAGATGTTCTTTCGCTAATAGAAAAAGCTCAGCAAGCCTTTGACGATAAAGAAGCACAAGAATTAAGTTCAAAAATGATGGAAAATGATTTTACTTATGAAGATTATTTGACAGCTATGGAACAAATGAAAAAGCTTGGGTCTTTAAGCAAAATAATGGAAATGCTTCCTGGAATGCCAAAGGAAATGAAGGATATAGATTTTGATGCTGGTGAAAAACAATTAGGTAGAGTAAAAGCTATAATCCACTCAATGACTCCAAAAGAAAGAAGAAATCCAAAGCTAATAGCTGGATCATCTTCAAGAAAAAAGAGAATTGCTAAGGGTTCAGGAACATCATTGCAAGAAGTTAATAAACTCATTAAGGGCTTTGATATGATGAGAAAGCAAATGAAACAAATGAAATCATTTCAAAAGAAATCTAAAAAAGGTTTTTTTGGTAAATTACCTTTTATGAGTTAATATAAAAATACACACTTTAAAAGGAGGTGAAATACATGGCAGTAAAAATCAGATTAAGAAGAATGGGTGCTAAAAAAGCTCCTTTCTATAGAATAGTAGTTGCTGATTCAAGAGCACCAAGAGATGGTAGATTCATCGAAGAAATAGGATATTACAATCCTTTAACTGAACCAGCTGAAGTTAAAATCAATGAAGAAAAAGCTACTAAATGGGTACAAAATGGAGCTCAACCTACAGATGTAGTTAAGAGACTTTTTGCTCAAGCAGGATTAAATAAGTAATTTTTAGGAGGTGAACTCTGTAATTAATGTAATTACAGGTGTTTATGAAGGAATTAATTGAAATTATAGCTAAATCTCTTGTAGAGAATCCAAATGAAGTTCATGTAAATGAAATCCAAGGAGAGCAATCAATTATTCTGGAACTAAAGGTTGCTCCTGCAGATATGGGAAAAGTAATTGGTAAGCAGGGAAGAATAGCTAAAGCTATTAGAACTGTTATAAAAGCAGCAGCAATGAAAGAAGACAAAAAAGTAGTAGTTGAAATTATTGATGTAAAGAGTTAGGGTAATCCTAACTCTTTTTAAACATACAATTACTATAAATAAAGACATAGATAAATAAATTAATTGTAGTATTTCTAATGTATCTACTAAGGATTATAGAAATATTAGAAATATTAAATATACTGAGTTTAAAGTAGTGTTTTAACTTTAGTATATATGGACAATACTAAGCTAAATAGATAAATTAAAATAAATAATTTAATAAAAAGAGGTGCAAAAAATGAGGGATATTTTAAGAGTTGGAAAAATAGTAAATACTCATGGATTAAAAGGAGAAGTAAAAGTTATAGCTTTAACTGATGATCCCAAAAGATATAATGATTTAGATTTTGTATTAATAGATGGAGTAGAAAGAAAAATTCAAGGTTGTAAATTTCAAAAAGATAGGGTAATAGTGAAAATAGAAGGAATTGATTCTATAGAAGAAGCAGAAAAATATAAAAATAAATATATGGAAATTCCAAGAGAATATGCAGTTCCATTAGAAGAAGATACATATTATATTGCAGATATAATAGGATGTAATGTTTATGATACAAGTGGTAAATCTTTGGGGGAAGTTTATGATGTAATACAAACAAAGAATAATGATGTTTATTGGATAAGAAAACCTAAAGAATTATTAATTCCTGTATTATTAGAAATTGTTACAGATATAAATATAGATAATAGAAAAATAATAATTAAACCAGTAGGAGAATGGCAAGATGAGGATTAATATTCTTACATTATTTCCTGAAATGTTTGATATATTTAATCACAGTATAATAGGGAAAGCTAAAGAAAAAAAACTTGTAGAAATAGATGCAATAAATATAAGGGATTTTACATTGAGTAGGCATAAAAAAGTAGATGATTATCCTTATGGTGGAGGAGCTGGAATGGTAATGACTCCTCAACCATTAGTAGATTCTATAAGATATTGTAAAAAAAATAATAAAGGGAAAGTTATTTTTTTAGGCCCTAGAGGTAAAACTTTTAATCAAGATATTGCTAAAGAGTTATCTAAAGAAGATGAACTAATATTTATATGTGGTCATTATGAAGGAATTGATGAAAGAGTATATAAACATATAGATTTAGAAATATCATTAGGAGATTTTATATTAACTGGTGGTGAAATGGCAGCTGTTCCTGTGATAGATTCAATTTTAAGGTTAAAAAATGGTGTTTTAGGTAAAGAAGAAAGTTATATGGATGAATCATTTTCAGATGGATTACTTGAGTATCCACAATATACAAGACCAGAAGAATTTGAAGGAGATAAAGTACCAGAAGTACTACTTTCGGGTCATCATGAAAATATAAGAAAATGGAGAAGAGCTCAAGCTCTAATAATAACTAAAAGAAAAAGAAAAGATTTATATGATAAAATACTTCTGACTAAAGAAGATAAAAAAATACTAGAAAAATACAAATAAATTATTGAAATATAACATAACTTATGTTAAAATAACCTTTGTGTTAGTACGGGCGGTCCTCTGTCAAGTATTTGTTAAGAACGTCTAATATAAATTTAAGGAGGGACTACACAATGAATGAAATAATAAGAGCTATTGAAGCAGAACAAATGAGAAGTGATCTTCCAAATTTCAACGTAGGAGATACTGTTAAAGTTTACGTTAAAATTAAAGAAGGTACAAGAGAAAGAATACAAATGTTTGAAGGAACAGTTATTAAGAAGCAAAACGGTGGATTAAGAGAAACTTTCACTGTAAGAAGAGTTGCTTACGGAACTGGAGTAGAAAGAACTTTCCCAATGAACTCTCCAATCATTGATAGAATGGAAGTTTCAAGAAAAGGTAAAGTTAGAAGAGCTAAGTTATTCTACTTAAGAGATAGAGTAGGTAAAGCTGCTAAAGTTAAAGAATTAAACGTTAGATAATATATTATCTAATGATTAAGTAAGGGACTTTTATAAGTCCCTTTTTCTTATTTTTAAGAAATTATAAAAGGTCTATTCTTTTAACAACTTTTTATAATTTCCTGCGTTTAATTGTCAAGGTATATATAAGTTTATATTAATTTGAAGTGAAGTTAGGAAATAAGAAAATTTATATATGTCAACTCTTTTACTTTAAAGTGAAAAGAGTTTATAGAAATTAAACTTTTAAAGATAGATATATAGATAATACAAATGGATATAATACAAATAGTAAAATAGATAGGGAGGAATTTTAATATGCCTACAATAAATTGGTTTCCAGGACATATGAAAAAAACTCAAAGAGAAATAAAAGAAAATTTAAAGTTAGTAGATGCAATAATTGAAATAAGAGATGCTAGAATACCAAGAAGTTCTGCCAATCCAGATATAGATAAGCTTTGCGAAGGAAAACCAAGGGTAATACTTTTAAATAAGAGTGATTTATCAGAAGCTAAAGTGACAAAAATGTGGATGAACTATTTATCCTCAGAAAATGTAAAAGTAATAGAAGTAAATTGTTTAAATGGAAAGGGATTAAATCAAATTAAACCAACTTTAGATTTATTACTTAAAGAAAAGCATGATAGGTTAAAGTCTAAAGGTTTAGTAAAGATACAAATGAGAGTCATGGTAGTAGGGATACCAAATGTAGGTAAATCTACTTTTATAAATAAGATGGCCAAAAATAATATAGCAAAGACTGGAGATAGACCTGGAGTTACAAAGAGTAAACAATGGATAAAAACCAAAATGGATATTGAGATGTTAGATACGCCCGGAGTTTTATGGCCTAAATTTGAGGATGAAAAAACTGCTCTTAACTTAGCATTTACAGGTGCTATTAAAGATGAAATAATGGATGTAGAAGAGCTTGCATATAATTTGGTAAAAAGACTTCAAGTCTTTTATGGAAATAAATTAAAAGATAGATATAAGATTGATGAAATAAATGAAGACCCTCTTGAGACCTTAAATAGCATAGCAAGAAGAAGAGGTTGTTTAATTAAAGGTGGAGAAATAGATTATAATAGAATAGCTGTAATTCTTTTAGATGAATTTAGAGGTGGTAAAATAGGTAATATCTCACTTGAACTGCCAAATGAAGAAGTAATGGGAGAGTAAGTTAATGAATTTATTAAACAATGATATTAAATCATTAAGTTATAAAGAAATAAAATCTTATATAGATGATATTAATATATTTGAAGAAAAAAACAATGATGAAATAAGATATTTAATAGATAAACTTTACTTGGATGAGAGAAAAAATGTTAAATCTTTAGCGGATAAATTATTTAAGCAAAAGGAAAAAATAATCAAAGAAATTCAAAGAGTAAAAAATATGTATAACTTTGATAAAGGATTTGGAAATTATCAGTTTATAGCAGGAGTTGATGAAGTTGGAAGAGGTCCACTTGCAGGTCCTATAGTATCTTGCGCAGTTATATTAGATTTAAATATAATTGATGATGAGCTTATACTTTGGTTAAATGACTCTAAAAAATTATCAGAAAAGAAAAGAGAAGAATTAGCAGAACTTATAAAGGAAAAAGCATTGGCATATCATATATCGGAAAGCTCAAATGAAGAAATAGATAAAAAAGGAATATCTTATTGTAATAATAAGATATTTTTAGAAGCTTGCACATCTATGAAAATAAAGCCTAATCTTATTTTATCAGATGGTTATTTAATAAAAGGAATTAATATTCCTAATAAATCTGTAATAAAGGGTGATGCAAAGTCAGCATCTATAGCAGCAGCATCTATTTTAGCAAAGGTATATAGAGATGATTTAATGAAAGAATATGCAAAGGACTATCCATATTATGCATTTGAAGAAAATGCTGGATATGGTACTAGTAAGCACATAGAAGGTTTGAAGAATTTTGGCCCGTGTAGAATACATAGAAGATCATTTTTGAAAAATATTCTTTAATATAAATATTTAGTTTTGTTTTGATATGTATATATTTAATATCCTCTAAAAGCATCTTCTATATGATTTAAAAAGTATGACTCATTATCTTTATTAAAATAAACTTCAACAACATCAAATCTACAATTATAATTAAAAAGTTTTTTTGTAAGGATATAAAATTTGCATAAATTAATTATTTGTTTTTGTTTGTAGTAGGTAACAGCTTCTAATGGTAACCCATAGGAGTAATTGTACCTACTTTTTACTTCTACAAAAATAATCATTCCCTCATATCTGAATATCAAATCAATTTCTCCATATTTATTTTTAAAATTTTTACTTAATAAATAATAGCCTTTAGATATTAAGTAAGAAGAAGCTAAGTCTTCACCATAACAGCCTATACTCTTATTATATTTACTCATAATACACCACCATAAGAATTTTAAAAATTGTATAAAAATATAACCATCTTATAATATTGACAAAAATAATATATTAAATCATATGAAATAAATGTTTAATAATTAAATTATAGTGTCAATAATGTTTAAGAGGTGATAATGATGTCAATAGAGATAATAAGTGCTACTCACAATGGACTTGATGGGATACTTATAAATGTTGAAGTAGATATAAACAAAGGAATGCCAAGTTTTAGTATCGTTGGTCTTCCTGATGCTTCGATAAAGGAATCAAAAGAAAGAGTACGTTCTGCAATAGTAAATAGTGGATTTGATTTTCCATTAGGAAGAATAACTATAAATTTAGCTCCAGCAGATATAAAAAAAATAGGATCATTACTTGATTTACCAATTGCCCTTGGAATACTTATGAAATCAAATCAAATATGTAATAAAGATCTCAGAGATTTTATAGTATTTGGAGAACTTTCTCTAGGTGGAGAATTAAAAGAAATAAAGGGAATATTACCAATAATTTTTGAGGGAGAAAGTAATAAAAAAAATAACTTTATTTTTCCGTTAAATAATTTAAAAGAATTAAGATCATTTAATATAGGAAATTTTTATCCTTTTAAAACATTAAAAGAAGTTGTTTCTTTTATTAATAACGGAGATTTATTACCATTTACATTTGAAGAAGAAGCTAAAAAATATAATAAAACTTATTTAGATTATTCAGATATTATAGGACAAAAAACATCAAAAAGAGCAATGGAGATAGCAGCTGCTGGAAAACATAATATATTACTTTATGGGTCGCCGGGAGCGGGGAAAACAATGCTTGCTAAAGCACTACCATCTATCTTACCTCCTCTTACATATAAAGAAGAAATGGAAATTGCTAAAATATATAGTGCATCTGGCATATTTTCAGGGGATGAGGGAGTTATTAGACCTTTTAGAAATCCTCATCATACAATAACAAAAATAGCTTTAGTTGGAGGAGGAAAAGAAATAAAAGCAGGAGAAATAACTTTAGCTCATAATGGAATATTATTTTTAGATGAAATATTAGAATTTAAAAGGGATGTTTTAGAAGTTTTAAGAGAGCCTCTAGAAGAAAAAGTAATAAATATAAATAGAATTAATGGAACATACAAGCTTCCATCTAATTTTTTGCTTGTAGGGGCCTTTAATCCTTGTCCATGTGGGTTATTTTTAAATGGAATTGATGAAAATAGATGTACTTGTTCAGAAAGTGATAGAAAAAGATATTTAAATAGATTATCTAGAGCCTTATTAGATCGAATAGATTTGTTGAATTATGTACCACGTTTAAAATATGAAGATATTTCTAAAAGAAAAGATAGTTTAAGTTCTGAAAAAATGAAGAAAAGAGTGCTAAAAGCAAGAGAAATACAAAGAGATAGGTATAAAAAAAGTGAGTATAATTATAATTCGGAGGTAAAAGGCAGGGATATAGAAAATTTATTTAATTTATCAGAAGAAGCCAAAAAAATACTAAAAATACACTATGAAAAACTTAATTTAACTATGAGAGGATATGATAAAATTATAAAAGTTTCAAGGACTATAGCTGATTTAGAAGGCTCAGAAAAAATTCAAGATTATCATATTTTTGAAGCTTTAGGATATAGAAAAAATGTGGATGGAGAAATAGTTTAGTATGAGGGTGGTTACCATGAAAAATGATGAAATATGGTTTATTTTAACCAATATATCCAATGAAAAGAAAAATACACTATTGCAAGAATATGAAAATGAGAGTAACATTAGGAAATATAAAAACAATATTAAAGAATTACAAAAGATAAAAGATAAAGTAATTTCAGAGGATATGATTAAAGATTTTATTAATTACATGAATAATAATGGAATAGGATATATTACAATTAAGTCAAAAGACTATCCAGAAAGTTTAAAAAATAGCATAGATCCTCCATATGTATTGTTTTATAAAGGAAATATAGATTTATTAAAAGGAAAATTGGGAGCTGTAGTAGGTGCTAGAAAATGTACTCAATACGGTATGGAAGTAGCTAAGATTATAGGAAGAGAATTAAGTGAAAATAACGTAACGGTTGTAAGTGGATTAGCATCGGGAATAGATTCAGCTGCACAAAGAAGTTCATTAGAATTTAGAGGTAAAACAATAGGCATATTAGGTTGTGGAATAGATGTTATATATCCTAAAAGTAATAGATATCTTTATGAAAAGGTTATAAGGGAAGGATTATTACTTTCAGAATTTTTACCTAATACACCACCTATGCCGTATAATTTTCCAAGAAGAAATAGAATAATAAGTGGAATAAGTGAAAAAGTAATAATAGTAGAAGCAACTAAAAAAAGTGGCTCATTAATAACAGTTGATTATGCATTAGAAATGGGAAAAGATATAATGGCTGTTCCGGGACCTATTATAAATGGTAATAGTGAAGGGTGTAATAAATTAATAAGAGATGGAGCAAGACCATTTACTGAACTACAGGATTTATATGATTTTTTTAATATAAAAAAAGAAAACAATGAAAAAACGGTAAAAAATGGTTTGAAAAGTTGCTTGTTAAATGTTATAAATAATGAACCGAAGCATTTGGATGATATAATAGAATCGGTAAATGTTGACAGAAAGGTATTGTTTGAGTTATTATTTGAAATGCAAAACAGAAATGAAATAATTTGCCTTCCTGGCAATTATTATGCAAAATCATTATGAATTTAAGGGGGTGTAGACTCCATAAAATTTACTGGAGTTTTTATGTATGGGACAAAATCTTGTAATAGTAGAATCACCTGCAAAGGCTAAGACTATAGGAAAATATCTTGGTAAGAATTATATAGTAGAAGCATCCATGGGGCATGTGAGAGATTTGCCAAAAAGTAAGCTAGGCGTTGATATAGAAGATAATTTTAATCCGAAATATATAACAATAAGAGGAAAAGGCGATCTTATAACTAAGCTTAAGAAAGCTGCTAAAAAAGTTGATAAAGTATATCTTGCAACTGACCCTGATCGTGAGGGAGAAGCAATATCATGGCATTTAGCTAATATATTAAATATTTCAGAAGATGAAAAATGTAGAATAGTTTTCAATGAAATAACAAAAAATGCAGTAAAATCATCAATAAAAGAGGCTAGAAAAATAAATATCAACTTAGTAGATGCACAACAAGCTAGAAGAGTATTGGATAGGTTAGTTGGTTATGAAATAAGCCCAATCTTGTGGAAAAATATAAAATGGGGATTAAGTGCTGGAAGAGTTCAATCAGCAGCCTTAAAGCTTATTTGTGATAGAGAAGAGGAAATTAATAAATTTGAGCCTAAGGAATATTGGACTGTTGACTGTGTAGCAACTAAAGATAGAAAAAAGTTTCCTATAAAATTAGTTCAGTATAAAAACAAGAAAATTGAGATAAATACTAAAGAAGAAAGCGATAAGATAATAGAAGAACTAAAAAAAGACAAATTTATAGTTACTAAAGTAAAAAAAGGTACTAAGGCGAAAAATCCATTACCTCCCTTTACAACTAGTACACTTCAACAAGAAGCATCAAAAAAACTAAATTTTATGACTAAAAGAACTATGTCAATAGCTCAAGTATTATATGAAGGAGTAGAAGTTAAGGGTTATGGTACAGTTGGGTTAATAACTTATATGAGAACTGATTCAGTAAGAATTTCTGATGAGGCACAAGGTAAAGCGTTAGAATTTATTAATTTAAATTATGGAAAGGACTATGCACCAAAGTCACCTAGAATATATAAAGGAAAGAAAAATATTCAAGATGCTCATGAAGCAATAAGACCATCAATAATTGAAATAACGCCGGAAATTGCAAAAAATTCTTTAACATCAGAACAGTTTAAATTATATTCTTTAATATGGAATAGATTTATGGCGAGCCAAATGGCTTCATGTGAATTAAACACTAATAGTATAGAAATTAGAAACGGTGATTATAAATTCAAAGCAAGCGGATCCACAATAAAATTTGATGGATTTATGAAGTTGTATGAATATGCAACTGAAGAAGATAATGAGGATGTTTTATTACCTAAGTTAGAAGAAAATGATGATTTAAATAAAGTTGACATAGAAGGAAAACAACATTTTACTCAACCACCAGCACGATATAGTGAAGCTTCGTTTGTAAAGTTATTAGAAGAAAAAGGCATAGGAAGACCAAGTACTTATGTGCCGACAATAACTACATTATTAAGTAGAGATTATGTTAAGAGAGAAAAGAAAAACTTAATTCCAACTGATCTTGGATTTATAGTTAATAATATGCTTAGTGAATATTTTAAACAAATAGTAGATGTAGATTTTACAGCAGAAATGGAAAAGAACTTAGATCACATAGAAGAAGGCGAAGAAGAGTGGAGAAAAGTTGTAGCAGAATTTTTTCAACCATTAAAAGTAGCAATAGATAAAGCTGAAAAAGAAGTTTCTAAAGTTGTTATAGAAGATAAGGTAAGCGATGTTCCTTGTGATAAATGTGGTCGAATGATGGTTATAAAACGTGGAAGATATGGAAATTTCTTAGCATGTCCTGGATATCCAGAATGTAAAAATGCCAAACCTATTGTGGAAGAAATTGAAGCTCCTTGTCCAAAATGTGGTGGGAAGATTCTAGCAAAGAAAAGTAAAAAGGGGAAAAAATTTTTTGGATGTTCTAATTATCCACAATGTGACTTCGTAAGTTGGAACGAACCATTAAAAGATAAATGCCCAGATTGTAGTTCTTATATGGTTTTGAAATATAGTAAAACTAAGGGAAATTATGCTCAGTGTTCAAATTCTGATTGTAATAAAGTTATTATAATAAATAAAGAAAATAATGAAAATAAGGAATAGAAATCAATTACAAATTAATAAAATATTAAAATAAATGCTTTTTCAACAGAAATGTCGAAAATAGCAAGAAATTTGTTGAAAATAGAAATCTTCTATGATAGTATAAATAAGTAATAAAGATATTTTGAGAAAATTTTAAAAATTTTAAATTTTCAAAAAATTTATTATTGTATTTATAGGAGGAAGATGGGATGTCGTCATTATTAAACAAAACAAGAATGTTGAATAAAATATTACAAAAATCCGGTACAGATCCTGTAGCTTTTGAAGATATATGCGCATTATTAAGTGAAGTTTTATTATGTAATGTTTATGTAACAAGTAGGAAAGGTAAAATACTTGGATATGCATTTTCGAAAAATTTTGAATGTGATGTTATGAAAAATCAAGTCATAGATGAAAAGAGATTTCCAAAAGATTATAACGATAATTTACTAAATATTCATGAAAGTATTGCTAATTTAGCAAATAAAGGTCTATGTGTATTTGAAGATCAAGGAAATTGTATTATGAAAGATAAAATAACTACAATAGTTCCTATAATAGGTAATAGAGAAAGATTAGGCACTTTAATGCTTGCAAGATTTGGAGAGAAATTTACAGATGAAGATTTAGTATTAGCTGAATATAGTGCCACTATAGTTGGCATGGAAATACTAAGATCTAAACAAGTTGAAATAGAAGAAGAAGCAAGAAAAAAAGCAGTAGTACAATTAGCAATAGGAACTTTATCATATTCAGAACTAGAAGCTGTAGAGCATATTTTTGGAGAGCTAGAAGGAAATGAAGGATTACTAGTTGCATCTAAGATAGCTGATAAAGTTGGAATAACAAGAAGTGTTATAGTTAATGCACTTAGAAAATTTGAAAGTGCAGGGGTAATAGAGTCTAGATCACTTGGGATGAAGGGAACACATATAAAAATCTTAAATGAAAAGCTATTAGACGAATTAAAAAAGATAAATTAACATAAAATAAAAGCGTCAATTACTAATGTAATATGGCGCTTTTAAATTTTAAAAAATATATTTTGAAATTGAAAGAATTTATAAAACAAATAGAATATAAAAACTATAAAAATGTTTTATATTATCCATAAAAATTTGAATATTAGAAAAAATGTAAAACTATAAAAATTTACATTTAATGATTTTTAAATGAAAAAAATCTTGCCACTATAATTAGGTTATGTTATACTAACAAAGGTAAATAAATACACACATTATCAGATTTATAGAGATGGTGCCTTATTTTGAGGAAACTTTATAAGAAGATAATGGAGGAAATAACCAGGAGGTAGAAAAATGTCAGTTATATCAATGAAACAATTATTAGAAGCAGGTGTACACTTTGGACACCAAACAAGAAGATGGAACCCTAAGATGGCTCCTTATATATTCACAGAAAGAAATGGAATATATATAATAGATCTTCAAAAAACAGTTAAAAAAGTAGATGAAGCTTATAACTTTATAAAAGAAGTTGCAACAGAAGGAAAAGATATCTTATTTGTAGGAACTAAGAAACAAGCTCAAGAAGCTATCGAAGAAGAAGCAATAAGATCAAATATGCACTTTGTTAATAGCAGATGGTTAGGTGGTATGTTAACAAACTTCAAAACTATCAAAACTAGAATTAATAGATTAGAAGCTTTAAAGACTATGGAAGAAGATGGAACTTTTGAAGTTTTACCTAAGAAAGAAGTTATAAAATTAAAAGGCGAAATGGAAAAGCTAGAAAAGAACTTAGGTGGAATTAAGAACTTAGATGCTACTAATATAGGCGCTATATTTGTAGTTGACCCAAGAAAAGAAAAGAATGCTATTTCAGAAGCTAAGATTTTAGGAATACCAGTAGTAGGTATAGTTGATACTAACTGTGATCCAGAAGAAGTTGATTACGTAATTCCAGGAAATGATGATGCAATAAGAGCTGTTAAATTAATAACTGCAAAAATTGCTGATGGTATAATCGAAGGAAGACAAGGCGAACAATTAGCTGAATAATAAAATTAAAGGTAGGTGAGAATTCTCATTTACCTTTTAACCTAAATAATAAGGTTTACATTAAGTTAGGAGGAATTTACATTATGATAACTGCTCAATCAGTTAAAGAATTAAGAGAAAAAACTGGTGCAGGAATGATGGACTGCAAAAAAGCTTTAACAGAATCTCAAGGAGATATGGAAAAAGCTATTGAAATATTAAGAGAAAAAGGTTTGGCTGCTGCTGCTAAGAAAGCAGGAAGAGTTGCTGCTGAAGGTATAGTTAAAACTTACATATCAGAAGACAAAAAAACAGCAGGTATAGTTGAATTAAACTGTGAAACAGACTTTGTTGCTGCTAATGAAGAATTTGTGAATTTCGCAAATAGATTAGCAGAAATGGCATCAACAACTTCTACTACAACTTTAGAAGGATTTGTTGCTGAAAAATTTGATGCTGAAAATACAGTTTCAGAAGCACTAACTGCATTAATAGCTAAGTTAGGTGAAAACATGACTGTAAGAAGATTTGAAAAATTTGTTGTAGCAAATGGTGTAGTTGAAAGCTACATTCACGGTGGCGGAAGAATTGGTGTTGTTGTTGAATTAGGATGCGATGCTGATAATACTGCTGTTTTAAGTGAAGTTGCAAAAGATGTTTGTATGCAAGTAGCTGCTGCAAATCCAACATTCTTAAGTAGAGAATACGTAGATACAGACTCTTTAGAAAAAGAAAAAGAAATCTACAGAGTTCAAGCTTTAAATGAAGGAAAACCAGAAAACATAGTAGAAAAAATGGTAATGGGAAGAATTCAAAAATACTATAAAGAAGTATGTCTTTTAGATCAAGCATGGGTAAAAGATGGAGATAAGAGTATAAGCAAGTACCTTCAAGAAAAATCAAAGGAAGTTGGTTCTCCAATAACTATAAACAAATTTGTAAGATTCGAAAGAGGAGAAGGTATCGAAAAAGCAGAAGATAACTTCGCTGAAGAAGTAGCTAAGATGACTAAGTAATACAAAGGAGGACACATAGGTGTTCTCTTTTTTTAGGAAATAGTCAAATAATATATGGAGGTACTAAGAATGGAAAAAAGCAAATATAAGAGAGTAATACTAAAGGTTTCGGGGGAAGCTTTAGCAGGAGTAAATGGATTTGGATTTGATTTTGATATAGTAAAAAGAATTACTTTAGAAGTAAAAGATTTAGTTGAAATGGGAGTAGAAGTTGGATTAGTTGTAGGTGGAGGAAATATCTGGAGAGGAAGAAGTGGAGAGGGCATGGATAGGTCACAAGCAGACCATATGGGTATGCTAGCTACATGTATAAATGCACTAGCTCTTCAAGATTCACTTGAACAAAATGGAGTTATGACGAGAGTACAAACAGCTATAGAAATGAAAGAAATTGCCGAGCCATTTATAAGAAGAAGAGCTGTAAGACATTTAGAAAAAGGTAGAGTAGTAATATTTGCAGCAGGAACAGGAAATCCATACTTCTCAACTGATACTACAGCAGCTTTAAGAGCAGCAGAAATAGAAGCTGATGTTATACTTCTAGCTAAAAAAGTTGATGGAGTTTATGATAAAGATCCATATAAGTATTCAGATGCTAAAAAATATGATAAACTTAATTATATAGAAGTACTTGAAAAAGGATTACAAGTAATGGATTCAACTGCAACTTCTTTATGTATGGATAACAATATTCCAATCTTAGTATTTGGATTAGATGAGCCAGGAAATATAAAAAAAGCTATTTCTGGTGAAAAAATAGGAACTTTAGTTTCATCTAAAAAATAGGAGGTTTTTATGATTAAGGATATTATTCAAAAAGCAGAAGAGAAAATGAAGAAAACTATTTCTGTATTAAAATCAGATCTTTCGACAATGAGAGCCGGAAGAGCCAACCCAACTATGCTTGATAGAATTCACATTGATTATTATGGCAGTCAATGTCCGCTAAATCAAGTGGCTAATATATCAGCTCCAGAACCAAGGGTTTTAGTGATTTCACCTTGGGAAAGAAGTTTAATAAAAGAAATAGAAAAAGCTATTCTTATATCAGACTTAGGAATTAATCCATCCAATGATGGAAGTGTGATTAGATTAGTTGTTCCAGAGTTAACAGAAGAAACAAGAAAAAATCTTGTTAAAAATGTTAAGAAAACTGGCGAAGAAGCAAAAGTTGCTTTAAGATCAATAAGAAGAGAAGCTAATGATAAAATTAAAGTGTTAAAGAAAGATGGAGAGATCACTGAAGATGAACTTAAAAATTCAGAAGAAAAAGTTCAAAAAATAATAGATTCTTTCGTTAAAGAAGTAGATACAATAATTTTGGCAAAAGAAAAAGAGATTATGTCAATTTAAAACCTGCCTTTAGCAGGTTTTTTTCCATATTAGAAGTGGCGGAGGGAATAAAAATATGTTAGATATTTTTAAAACTAATAAAAGTAGAAAGAATAAAGAACAAATAGTTTTAGATAAAGAAAATATACCTAAACATATAGCTATAATTATGGATGGAAACGGAAGATGGGCTAAGCAAAGAAATCTTCCAAGAACTATGGGACATAAAGCAGGAGTGGAAACTATAAGAAAGGTAATAAAGGAATCTAATAAGTTAGGGATAAAATATTTAACTTTATATGCATTTTCAACTGAGAATTGGAAGAGACCAAATGATGAAGTTTCGGCTCTTATGAAACTACTAGTTGAGTATTTGAAAAATGAGTTAGAAGAGTTAAATAAAAATCAAGTTGTTATAAATATTTTAGGTGATATTGATAAGTTGCCTAGTGATGCTCAAAGAGAAATAAGAAAAGCCATTGTGACAACTAAAGATAATATTGGAATTTCTTTAAATATAGCTTTCAATTATGGTGGAAGGGATGAAATATTAAGGGCGGTTAATTTGGTATTAGAAGAAGTTAAAAAGGGAAATATAAATGAAGATAGCATAAGCGAAGATATATTTGAAAAATATTTATATACTTATAATATACCAGACCCGGATTTGATAATAAGACCATCAGGGGAACAAAGAATTAGTAATTTTTTATTATGGCAATGTGCTTATTCAGAATTTTGGTATTCTAATGTATGCTGGCCTGATTTTAAAGAAGAACACTTACATAAAGCCATATATGATTATCAGCACAGAGATAGACGATATGGTGGAGTATAGTAGTTGAGGTGGAGTAATGAAGTTAAATAGTAGATATTTAGGAGCCGCTATGATAGCGCCATTTATATTGTTTATTTTTTTAGGCGGAATATGGCTTAAGGCTTTTACAATAGTGATTTCAATATTTGGATTATATGAATTTTACAATGCTTTAAAAGAAAAAAAATTTAACCCAATATCTATAGGAGGATATGCACTTTTAATTATTTTTTATTTAAGAGGAAATAATTTTGAAGAAGCTATGTATATTTTAATATTATCAACTATTTTATTATTAATAATACCAGTTGTAAATTTAAAATATAATTTTATTGATGTTTCACTAACTTTATTAGGATTCTTATATGTAGCAATATTATTTAGTTTTATTCCGATAGTTAATAATAAAGTTGGAGGACAATACTTGGTTTGGTTAATTTTCCTTGGGTCTTGGATTGCAGATACTACAGCCTATTATTGTGGAAAGTATTTAGGAAAAAGAAAGTTATGTCCAGAGATTAGCCCTAAAAAAACAATTGCAGGATCGGTAGGGGGATTTTTAGGAAGTACTATTGGATGTGGAATTTATGGTATAATAATAGGAATTAATGTACCAGAAGTTCAAACAATCCATTTCTTCTTAATAGGTGGATTATGTGGCATAATGGGGCAACTTGGAGATTTAGTAGCATCATCTGTAAAAAGATATGTTGGAATAAAGGATTATAGTAATTTAATACCTGGTCATGGTGGAATTTTAGATAGATTTGACTCAATATTATTTAATGCGGTAGTAGTCTTTTATTACTTAACCTTTATTGTAGGAATTTAGAAGAACATAAGTATAAAATGGAATTTAATATATTAGCTAAAAATAAGGTAGAGAAACTTCTCTACCTTATTTTTAAATAAATATACTTATATAAATAGATAAAAGGTATGTATTATTATTATAATTAATATAATCATAGTATGAAATAATTAGGAGTAGTGCTATGAAATTATATGAAAATTACAATAAAATAATAAACTTAGTTATTACATTTATTATTGTTTCTGTAATAACTATTTTAATAAAAAACTATTTTCAACCTTTTTTAATAATATTAATACTGATATTAATAACTCAACCAATATATAAATTTTTCTTAAAAATTAATATACCAAAATCAATATGTGCGATTTTAAGTTTGCTTATAGTAAACTTAGGAATATTCATGATAGTATTTTATTTCGGCAATACAATATTGGAAATGTTCTATAAATTTTATAGAAATAATATGAAAGAGGTAGATGCTTTCATTACTAATATGAAAGTACTTTTAAACTTCGATTTAAATAAAATTTTGCAAACATTAAGTGGTTTTCTTAATAGTAATATGATTATGCAAGGTGCTATAGTTACAGGGGGCGGAATCGTATCATATTTTATAGCAAATATAGTAGATTATTTTATATTAGTAGATAAAAATAAGATTTATGATTTATTAAAAAATTTATTTCCTAATGAAATAATAATTAATTTTTCTAAAAAAATAAAAAATTTAAAAGAAGTATTCAAAGTTGAACTTAAATTGATAATATTAAGTGCATGTATAATAATTTTAGGTTTTAAGGTGCTTCAAATACATAATAGTATTTTTTTAGGAATTTTATGTGCCGTTTTAGATATACTTCCTTTTGTTGGGACAACAATTGTTTTTATACCAATTATAATATACAATATTGTAATGAAGAGATATTTATTAGTATTTGGATTAATTGCATTATATTTATTAGAGCGTTTGACAAGAGAAATACTTGAAGCTAAATTTTTAAGTAATAAATTAGCCATTCATCCTTTAATAGTAATAATATCGATTTATGTAGGGGTAAAAATGTTTGGGTTTATTGGTATAATATCAGGACCAATTTATAGCATAATTGCAAAAGATATGATTTACGGCAGTTAAATACTGAGTACTTAGGAGGTAAATATGAGAAAAATTTCAATTTTAGGAGCTACAGGCTCTATAGGCACACAAACTTTAGAAGTAATAAGAAACTCAAATAAAGAAATAAAACTTATAGGAGTAAGTGCTAATTCTTCTGTTGAAAAGATTAAGGAAATAATAAATGAATTTAGTCCTAAATACGTAGCTATGATGGATGAAGAAAGTTATAAATCAATTAAAGATTATTGTTCAGTAAATAAGTTAATGATAGAAGTTTTCTCAGGCATAGAAGGACTTGAGAAAATTGCATCCTTAGATGAAATAGATATGGTTGTGACTTCTGTTGTAGGAATGATTGGTTTAAGACCGACAATGAAAGCTATTGAAGCTAAAAAAGATATAGCTTTAGCAAATAAGGAAACTTTAGTAGTGGCTGGAGAACTTGTTATAAATAAAGCAAAAGAGATGGGAGTTGATATACTTCCAGTAGATTCAGAACATAGTGCTATATTCCAAGCATTAAATGGGTATACTGAAAAGGATGTGAGCAAAATTATTCTAACAGCATCTGGAGGGCCTTTTAGAGGAAAGGATACTGAATATTTAAAAAGTGTTAGCGTTAAAGAGGCGCTTAAGCATCCAAAGTGGAATATGGGGCAAAAGATATCTATTGATTCAGCAACACTTATGAACAAAGGTCTTGAAGTTATTGAAGCACATTTTTTATTCAATTGTCCATATGAAAATATAGAAGTTGTAGTTCACCCTCAAAGTATAATTCATTCTATGGTAGAATATAAAGATGCAAGTGTGGTTGCTCAATTAGGCTCAACAGATATGAAGTTACCAATTCAATATGCAATTAATAAAAAAGAAAGAAAACATGCTATAGCAGAAAAACTTAATTTCTATGAAATTGGAACGCTAACTTTTGAGAAACCTGATTTGGAAACTTTTAAATGCTTGAAACTTGCTTATAAAGTTGGAAAAGAAGGTGGCTTAGCTCCATGTATATTAAATGGTGCTAACGAAGAAGCTGTAGCTTTATTACTAGAAGAGAAAATAAAATTTTTACAAGTTTCAGAAATAATTGAAGAATCTTTAGAATACTTTAAAGAGGAAAAATTAAAAAAAGTCACTCTAGAAAATGTAATTGAGTTAGATAAAAAAGTAAGAGAGTATATAAGGTTAAAATGGAGTTAGGAGGAGAGAGAGATTGTATATAATATACGCGTTATTAGGGTTTAGTTTACTTATAATAGTTCATGAACTTGGTCATTTTACTATGGCAAAGTTAAATAAAATAAAGGTTGAAGAATTTGCTATTGGAATGGGCCCGAAAATATTTTCAACTCAAGGAAAAGAAACAAAATATTCAATAGGTTTGTTTCCTATTGGAGGATATGTTAAAATGATGGGGGAAGAAGAAGAAGTTCAAGATGAAAGAAGTTTTTCTTCAAAGTCACCTCTTAGAAGGATAAGTGTAATTATAGCAGGAGCAACGATGAACTTTTTGTTTGCTATAATAATATTTACGGTGTTTTTAAATAAATTTGGTTATAGTTTACCGACAGTAAAAAATTTATCTGAAAATATGCCTGCTATAGAAGCTGGATTACAAAAAGGTGATGAATTTTTAAAAGTTAATGGAAGTAAGGTTTTTTCAGCTGATGACCTAACAATAGGTATAAATTTGGCTAAAGATAAGCCAATTAACTTTTTAATAGAAAGAAATGGGGAGAAAAAAGAAATTACTGTTGTTCCTAAACTAGTAAAGGAAAGCGATAGAGAAAGATATATGATAGGCTTTGAATTTCAAAGAATAGAAAAACCGGGAATTGTTCAAAGTTTTAAACAAAGTTTTAAGGAAACAGCATCTGTAGTAAATCAAACCTATAAAGGTCTAAAAATGATGATTACAGGAAATGTAAACTTTAAGACTGATGTAGGGGGACCGGTATCTATAATTAGAATGTCAAGTGAAGCCGCAAAAAATGGTATATGGAATCTTATGTATTTTGTAGCTTTCATAAGTATAAACTTAGCTGTATTTAATATGCTACCATTCCCAGCATTAGATGGTGGTTGGACTGTAATATTATTAATAGAGCTTATTACAAGAAGAAAAGTTCCAGATAAGGTAGTTGGGGCAATGAACTACGTTGGATTAATGCTACTTTTTGGACTTATGATAGTAGTTACAATAAAGGATATATTATTCCCTATACAAATTTAGGAGAGGAAATAAAATGGAAAGAAAAAAAACAAGAAAAGTTAAAGTTGGAAGTTGTTATATAGGAGGTGATGCTCCTGTATCTATTCAATCAATGACTAATACAGATACAAGAGATGCAGAAGCAACGCTAAAACAAATAGATTATTTATATAAAGCAGGATGCGAGATAATAAGATGTGCAGTTCCTGATATGAAAGCTGCGGAAGCTCTAAGAGATATATGTGAAAATTCACCTATCCCTGTAGTTGCTGATATACACTTTGACTATAAATTAGCTTTGGCGGCTATTGAAAATGGAGTATCTGCTTTAAGAATCAATCCAGGCAATATAGGAAGTATAGAAAAAGTTAAGATAGTTGCAGAAGCTGCAAAAGCTAAAAGTTTACCAATTAGAATTGGCGTAAATTCAGGTTCTTTAGAAAAGGATATATTAGAAAGAGACGGGAAACCAACTGCAAAGGGATTAGTAGAGTCAGCTTTAAGACATGTTAAAATATTAGAAGAATTAAATTTTTATGATATAGTTATATCTATAAAATCATCAGATGTTGTAATGATGATAGAAGCTTATAGATTAATGAGCGAAAGTTGTAATTATCCTCTTCATTTAGGAGTAACTGAATCAGGAACACCTTTTAGAGGAACTATAAAATCAAGTATAGGACTTGGCACACTTTTAGCTGAAGGTATAGGGGATACAGTTAGAGTATCTTTAACTAGTGATCCTATTGAAGAAATAAAAGTAGCTAAAGAAATATTAAAAGCTTTAAAATTAAGAGAAAGTGGCTTACAATTTATATCTTGCCCTACTTGTGGTAGAACTCAAATAAACCTTATTAAAATAGCACAAGAAGTTGAGAAAAAGTTAGAAAGTATAAATAAAAATATTAAAGTTGCTGTAATGGGATGTGCTGTTAATGGACCAGGAGAAGCAAGAGAAGCAGATATTGGAATTGCAGGTGGAAGAGGAGAAGGCTTAATCTTCAAAAAAGGTATAATTGTGAAAAAGGTTAAAGAAGAAGATTTAATTGAAGAATTAATGAAAGAAATAGAAAATATGTAATTAAAATAATTGACAATGAGTAATGAAAAATTAAGTTTAAATAAATGCTTAGTTAACATTAACATTGTCAATTATTTCGTTGAATTTTAATTGGTAAATATTAAATTATCTGTTATCAATTAAACATTATCCATTACTAATTATTGATTGTATAGGAGGTGTTGTTTATTTGAGTGAAAATGCTTTAAAACTTATAAAAAAGGAAATTAATAAAAATGAATCCTTAGAAGATAAAGAAATAAATATAGTAAGATTCCAATTTTTGAAAAAAAGTAATCTTCTTAAAGTAGTATTACGAGGAAAAGATGGACTAAATAATGAAGAAGAAGCTGATGTAAAGAAAGCTATTAAAAAAACCTTAGGAATAGAAATAGATATAGAGGTATTATTTTATAGAGATATATCTACCCTAACGATAGAAGAAATAATTGAAAAGCATTGGTCTGAAGTAATAGAAGGCATTATGCAAAGAATTCCTCTGTCAAAAGTTGTTTTAACTAAAGGCTTAAAGACTACAAAAGGAAATATTTTAACTATAAAAAGTGGGTATGAAAAAATAAATGAACATTTAAATATTAAAGAAGTTCCTAAACAAATTGCTCTTAATATTGAAAATATTTTTGGAGTTAAAAGTAAAGTAACTTTAGAATATGATAGCAGCTTAGAAGTAGAAAGCAATTATAATGAAAAAATTAAAAAAGAAAAAGAAGTTTTAAAAGAAATATTTAGTGGAAGAAATATTTCAGCACAATCTACCAATAAACAAAATGAAGAAAAACAAAATGCTAAACCTAAGAAAACTTATGAAAAAAGAGAATTCAAAAGAGAACCTAAAAGTGAAAATAGCATTTTAGGGAGAAGTATAAGTCAAGAAGCTATTTCAATAAAGGAAATTGATGAAACTTCTGGAGTTGTTGCTGTTATAGGTGAAGTTTTTAAGACAGATATAGTTGAAACGAAAACAGGCAAAATAATTCTTACCTTCTTTGTTACAGACTATACAAGCTCAATAACTGTAAAATGCTTTTTAAAGCCACAAGAAACTGAAGAAGTATTAGATAATGTTAAAAAAGGACTTTACTGTAAAGTAAGAGGAGAAGCCATTTATGATACTTATGCAAGAGAAGTAGTAATAATGGGAAGAGATATTTTAAAAATGGGCAAAATAGAGAGAATGGATGGATCTGAAGAAAAGAGAGTTGAGCTTCATTGTCATACGGCTATGAGTGCTATGGATGGAATTACATCAGCTACAAAATTAATAGAAAGAGCGGCTAAGTGGGGGCATAAAGCTATTGCAATAACAGATCATGGTGTCGTTCAAGCTTTTCCAGATGCTCAAATTGCAGCTAAAAAAAATAAGATTAAAGTATTATATGGTGTAGAAGGATATCTAGTTAATGATGGAATACCTATAGCATTAAATGATAAGGGACAAAGTTTTGATGATACATATGTAGTATTTGATATAGAAACTACAGGATTTTCATCTAAAAATGATAAAATAATTGAAATAGGTGCTGTAAAAATTAAAGGAAAAGAAGTAATAGATACCTTTAGTGAATTTATATATCCTAAATGTAGAATTCCGTATAATATAACAGAACTTACAGGAATAACAGATGAAATGGTAAAAGATGCAGACCCTATAGAAGTTGTTTTACCTAAATTCATGGAATTTATAAAGGATTCGGCTGTTGTAGCTCATAATGCTGCTTTTGATACAGGATTTATAAAAAAGAACTGCAATGATTTAGGTCTTGAGTTTAATTCTACTATAGTTGATACAGTTCCGCTTGCAAGATTTTTATATCCAGAATTAAAAAGAGTTAAGTTAAATTTAGTAGCAAAACATTTAGGAGTTTCACTACAAAATCACCATAGAGCAGTAGATGATGCAAAGGCGACAGCAGAAATTTTTTTAATATCAATAAAGAAAATGATAGAAGAGTTAAATATTAATAAACT
Source organism: Clostridium sp. C8 (assembly GCF_001010885.1). Taxonomy (NCBI): domain Bacteria; kingdom Bacillati; phylum Bacillota; class Clostridia; order Eubacteriales; family Clostridiaceae; genus Clostridium; species Clostridium sp. C8. The sequence continues at coordinate 106,695 of NZ_LBMX01000042.1, forward strand.
TAATGACTTGAATAAAGAATTCTTAGAAAAAATGGATATTAAGAAAGAAAAAACATATCATATAATAATCTTTGCTAAAACTCAAGAAGGGATGAAAAATCTTTATAAACTTGTGTCAGAAGCACATATAGATAATTTTCATAAAAATCCAAGAATTCGAAAAAGTAAGCTTATGGAAATGAGAGAAGGCCTTATTATAGGTTCTGCTTGTGAGGCTGGTGAAGTATATAGAGCAGTTTTAGATGGTAAGTCAGATGAAGAGTTAAAAGATATAATGAGATTTTATGATTACCTAGAAATTCAGCCTATAGGAAATAATGCATATCTTATTGCAAAAGGAAATGTAAAAGATGAAAATGAATTAAGAACACTAAATACTAAAATATATAATTTGGGAAAAGAATTAAATAAGCCTGTTGTTGCAACTGGAGATGTTCATTTTTTAGAACCACAAGATGAAGTTTTTAGAAGAATAATAATGGCAGGACAAGGATTTTCAGATTCGGATAATCAACCACCTTTATATTTGAAAACAACCGAAGAGATGCTAAAAGAATTTTCATATTTAGGGGAAAATGGGGCAAAAGAAGTTGTCATAACCAATCCAGGAGAAATTGCTGATTCAATAGATGTTTTAAAGCCAATACCAGATGAAACATATCCACCTAAAATTGAAGGTGCAGATGAAGAAATAAGGGAAATGACAATGAAAAAAGTACATTCAATATATGGAGATCCCTTACCTGAAATAGTTCAAAAAAGATTAGATAAGGAATTGAATTCTATTATAAGTAATGGATATGCAGTTCTTTACCTAATAGCTCAAAAATTAGTGGCAAAATCTTTGGCAGATGGATATTTGGTTGGTTCAAGAGGGTCGGTAGGCTCATCTTTTGTTGCTACGATGTCAAATATAACAGAGGTTAATGGATTACCTCCACATTATGTTTGTCCTAGCTGTAAAAATTCTGAATTTTTCTTAGATGGTTCTGTTAGTTCAGGAGCTGATTTAGAAGATAAGGATTGTCCTAAATGTGGAGTTAAATATATAAAGGATGGTCATGATATACCTTTTGAAACCTTTTTAGGTTTTGAAGGGGATAAAGAGCCGGATATAGATCTTAACTTTTCGGGTGATAACCAAGGAGAAATTCATAAATATACAGAAGTTCTATTTGGAAAAGGATATGTTTTTAAAGCAGGAACAATAGGCACAGTTGCTGAAAAAACAGCTTATGGATATGTAAGAAAATATCTTGATGAGAGAGGAATACGAACTTCAACTGCTGAAATTGAACGATTGACTATTGGCTGTACAGGAATAAAAAGAACAACAGGACAACATCCAGGTGGTATTATGGTTGTTCCAAGTGATAATGAAATTTATAATTTTACACCAATACAACGTCCAGCAGATGATCCAACTTCAGATGTTACAACTACTCATTTTGATTATCATTCTATATCAGGTAGATTACTTAAGCTTGATATACTTGGGCACGACGATCCTACCATGATTAGGATGCTTCAAGATTTAACAGGAGTTGATCCCAAAACCATACCATTAAATGATAAAAAGGTTATTTCATTATTTACTTCTCCAGATGCATTAGGAGTAACTAAGGAAGAATTAGGCTGTGAAGTTGGTAGTTATGGACTTCCGGAATTTGGAACGAAATTTGTTAGAGGGATGCTTGTTGATACTCAACCTAAGAGTTTTGCCGATTTAGTTAGAATATCTGGACTTTCACATGGAACAGATGTATGGCTTAATAATGCACAATACTTTATTAAAGAAGGATATACAACTCTTAAAGATTGTATATCTACAAGAGACGATATCATGGTTTATTTAATGTATGCAGGAGTTCCACCTAAAATGGCCTTTACTATAATGGAAAGTGTAAGAAAAGGTAAAGGGCTAACGGAAGAGTTTGAGAAAACAATGAAAGAAAATAATGTTCCTGATTGGTATATAGAATCATGTAAAAGAATTAAGTATATGTTCCCTAAAGGGCATGCAGTTGCTTATGTTATGATGGCTGTAAGAATAGCATATTTTAAAGTGTATTATCCAGAAGCTTATTATGCTACATATTTTACTGTAAGGGCGGATGATTTTGATGCAGAGCTTATTTGTAAAGGTCCAGGGGCTATAAAAGCAAAATTAGATGAGCTTTATGAACTAGGAAATAAGATTACTGCAAAAGATAAGGGATTAATTACTGTACTTGAGCTTTCTTATGAGCTTTATGCAAGAGGGCTAAATTTTTTGAAAGTAGATTTATATATATCGGAAGCAACAAAATTTACAATTGAAAAGGATGGAATAAGACCTCCTATTAGTGCGCTTCAGGGAGTTGGAGAAAATGCTGCAAAAAGTATAGTTGAAGCTAGAAAACAAGGTGAATTTATATCTAAAGAAGATTTAAGAATAAGGTCAAAGGTTTCGAAGACGGTAATAGAAACTTTAAGCAACCATGGGTGTCTTGAGGGAATGTCAGAAACAAATCAATTATCATTATTTTAAAATAAGTATAAAAACAATATATATGGGGCAAGTAATAAATATAAGAAAAGTAATAATTTATTGCTACCCCTTGTATTATTTAGGAAATTATGATAGGATAATTAAAGAAGTAATTTACTAATAGCTAGAAAATGTGAGTGGGAGTGATAAATGCCCGCTTTTTCTATTTAATTGCAACTAAAATAGTTGCTTTTTTTATAGGGAGTTAAGAGTTTAGTAAATCTTTAAAATTAAAACTGAATATAGCAAAGGAGGGGTAATATGAAAGTTGATGCATTATTGGAAACTATTGATCAATTAGTAAGACCTATAGCAGAAGAATTAAAGTATGAGATTTATCACATTGAATATGTAAAAGAAAATGGAGAATATTATTTAAGAATATATATAGATAAAGATGGTGGTATAACTTTATCTGACTGTGAAGCTTTATCAAGAAGAGTAAGCGATGTCATGGATGAAAAAGATCCAATAAAAGAAGCATATTTTCTAGAAGTATCATCACCAGGATTAAATAGAGGATTATTTACAGATGATCATTTTAAAAAACAAATAGAAAAAGAAATAATGGTTAGATTTACAAAATCATTAGATGGAAGAAAAAATGTAAAGGGCATATTAAAAGAAGTAAATGATGATTCGATTGTAGTTGAAGCTGACAAATTAGTTACAATTCCAAAGGATAAAATAAAATCAGCCAATTTAGAAGGGGAAATATAATAAGGAGGATATTAAAATGAACCAAGAGTTTATAAGTGCTCTTAAAGAAATTGTTAAAGATAAGGGGATTAGCGAAGATTTAATTTTTACTACTATAGAGGATGCTTTAGTTGCAGCATATAAAAAAAATTACGCTAGTCCGACAACTTCAGCACAAAATGTTAAAGTAAGTATAAATAGAGAAACAGGAGAAATTCATGTATATGCTCAAAAGGTTGTAGTTGAAGACGTATATGATGATGTAACTGAAATAAGTTTAGAAGATGCTAAGGACGTAAGTGTAAGATATGATCTTGATGATATAGTTGATTTAGAAGTTACTCCAAAGAATTTTGGAAGAGTAGCAGCTCAACTTGCTAAAGGTGTAGTAACTCAAAGAATAAGAGAAGCAGAAAGAAACATAGTATATTCAGAATATAAGGAATTAGAATATGATATAATTACCGGAACTGTACTAAGAAAAGACAAAGGTAATGTATTTGTAAATCTTGGGAGAATAGAAACTTCTATTGGACCAAACGAACAAATTCCAGGTGAAGAATATAAATTTAACGAAAGAGTAAAGCTATATGTTGTAGAAGTTAAAAATGGCTCAAAAGGAGCTCAAATATTAGTTTCAAGAACTCATCCTGGATTAGTGAAAAGACTTTTTGAATTAGAAGTACCTGAAATATACGAAGGTGTTGTAGAAATAAAGAGTATATCAAGAGAAGCTGGATCAAGAAGTAAAATAGCAGTTTATTCAAATGATGAAAATGTAGATCCAATGGGTTCATGTGTTGGCCCAAAAGGAGTTAGAGTTCAAAATATAGTAAATGAGCTTAAAGGCGAAAAAATAGATATAATAAAATGGAGCAAAAATCCAGAAGAATTTATAGCAGCTTCATTAAGTCCTGCCAAAGTTTTAGAAGTTGTAGCTTTTGAAGATTCAAAATCAGCGAAAGTTGTGGTAGATGATAATCAATTATCATTAGCTATAGGAAAAGAAGGGCAAAATGTTAGGCTTGCAGCAAAATTAACTAACTGGAAAATAGATATTAAAAGTAAATCTCAAGCAGAAGCATTAAAAGCAGAAGAAAATTTAGAGTAAGGGGAGGATTTTTATGAAGGTAAAGAAAATTCCTTTAAGAATGTGCACAGGATGCATGGAAATGAAACCTAAAAAAGAACTTATAAGGGTTGTAAAAAGCCCGGAAAATGAAGTTTCAGTTGATTTGACTGGAAAGAAATCAGGCAGAGGTGCATATATCTGCAAAGATAAAGAATGCTTAGAAAAAGCTTTTAAAACTAAAAGGTTGTCAAGAAACTTAGATATAGCTATAAATGAGGCTATATATAATAGATTAAGGGAAGAAATAGGAAATGAATAAATTTTTTAATTTTCTAGGATTAGCAAAGAGATCAGGAAATTTAGTTGAAGGGTATAGTAAATGCGATGAACAAAGAAATAGAAAAAACATTTTTTTGTTTATAATATCTAACGATGCATCTGATAGTACCAGAAAAAAGTTTAAAAACCATTGTATAGCAAAAAATATAAGGCTAATAGAGGATTTTTCAAAGGAAGAATTAGGTTTTTCAATTGGAAGAGAAGAAGTGAAGATAATAGCTGTAACAGATGAAAATATGGCAAAAAAACTTTATACCCTTTACGAAGAGGAAAAAGTTAAAATTTAACCGGGGGTGATTTTATTGTCAAAAATCAGAGTATATGAATTGGCAAAAGAACTGCAAATAAGTTCAAAAGAGCTTATAGAATTATTAATGAGTGAATTTAGTGTTGATGTAAAAAATCATATGAGCGTTATAGAAGATGAAGATGCAGAATTAATTAAAGAATTAATTGGAGAAAATAATTCTTCAGATAACAAAACTATAGTTGATGAATATGAAGAGATATTAGCAGAAGAAGTTAATAATCAAGCTAAAAAGAGAAAGAAGAAAAAATCAGAAGAAGAAGAAGACGTGATTGGAGAAGGTGGATCTGGAGTTGTTGAAATAGGAGAGACAATAACTGTTAAAGAACTTTCAGAAAAGCTTGGAAAACCAACAGCAGATGTTATAAAGACTCTTATTTTTACAGGAGTTATGGCTGCTATTAACCAAGAAATAGATTTTGCAACAGCTGAAAAAGTATGTGAAAAATATGAATGTTTAGTTGTAAAAAAAGAAGAAAAAGAAGAGCTAGAAATAGTTGAAGAAGAAGATGTAATTGAAGAAAATCTAGTAAAGAGACCTCCTATTGTTACTGTTATGGGACACGTTGACCATGGTAAAACTTCATTATTAGATGCTATAAGAAAAGCAAATGTTACTGCACACGAAGCGGGTGGAATAACTCAACATATTGGTGCGTATACTGTAAACCTAAATGGAGAAAAGTTAACATTTTTAGATACACCAGGACATGAAGCTTTTACAGCAATGAGGGCAAGAGGTGCTCAAGTTACAGATGTAGTTATTTTAGTTGTTGCAGCAGATGATGGAATAATGCCACAAACTAAGGAAGCTATAAGTCATTGTAAGGCAGCAGGAGTTCCTATTATAGTAGCTATAAATAAAATAGATAGACCAGGAGCTAATATAGAAAGAGTTAAACAAGAATTAACAGAATATGAATTAGTAGCTGAAGACTGGGGTGGAGATACTATTTGTGTTCCTGTATCAGCTAAAACAGGTGAAAATTTAGAGCAATTATTAGAAATGGTTTTATTAACATCAGAGATGGCAGAATTTAAAGCTGATCCAAAGAGAAAAGCTAAGGGTACAGTGATAGAAGCTAAACTTGATAAAGGTAGAGGAGCTGTTGCAACACTACTTATTCAAAATGGTACATTACATGTTGGAGATTCAATATTAGTTGGGTCTACATACGGTAGAATTAGAGCAATGTTTGATGATAAAGGAAAGAGTATAAAAAAAGCTGGGCCATCAATACCAGTAGAGATTTTAGGACTTTCAGAAGTACCAGCAGCAGGAGATAGATTTACTGTTGTTAAAGATGAAAAAACAGCTAGAAATATGGCTGAACTTAGAAAGCAAAAAATCAAAGATGAGAGCTTCCATTCAGCTAATAGAGTATCTCTTGAAGATTTATATAACCAAATTCAAGAAGGAACAGTTAAAGAACTTGGTATAATAGTTAAAGCTGATGTTCAAGGATCAGTTCAAGCTATAAAACAGTCTTTAGAAAAACTTTCAACAGAAGATGTTAAGGTAAGAGTAATTCATGGTGGAGTCGGTGCAATAACAGAAACAGATGTGACACTTGCAACTGCATCAAATGCACTACTTATAGGATTTAATGTAAGACCAGATTCAAATGCAACAATAATTGCAGATAAAGAAGGAGTCGAAATTAAAACATATAGAATAATATATGATGCAATAGAAGATGTTAAATCAGCAATGATTGGAATGCTTGATCCAGAATATAAAGAAGTTGTAAATGGTAAAGCAGAAGCAAGAGTAGTATATAAAATTTCAAATGTAGGAACAATTGCTGGATGTTACGTTACAGATGGTAAGATATTAAGAAACTCAGAAGTTAGAGTTATAAGAGATGGAATAGTAATATTTGAATCAACTTTAGCTTCATTAAAGAGATTTAAAGATGACGTTAAAGAAGTAAATGCAGGCTATGAGTGTGGTCTAAGCGTTGAGAAATTTAATGATATAAAAGAAGGTGACGTAATAGAGTCATTTAGCATGCAAGCAATTGAAAGAAAGCAGCTTTAATTAAAGAGGTGATTTAAATGGCTAATTACAGAGGCGGAAGAATTAACGAAGAAGTTAGAAGAGAAATAAGCGTTATAATAAGAGATGAAATAAAAGATCCTAGAATGACGGCTATGGTTTCAATTACAGAAGTCAAAGTTACAAAGGATCTAAGATATGCAAAAGTATTTGTAAGTATATATGGAAAAAGTGAAGAAGAGAAAAATGAGACTTTTGCAGCATTAAAAAGTGCAAGTGGATATATAAGAAAAGAAGTAAGTCAAAGAATGAATTTGAGAAATACCCCTCAAATACTATTTGAACTTGATGATTCTATAAGCTATAGTATGAAAATAGAAGAACTTATAGAAAAAGTTAAAGAAAAGTAAATGAATAATTTACAAGATATAAGCAGGATAATTTTAGATAGTAAAAAAATAGGCATTACCTATCATGTATCACCTGATGGTGATGCAGTAGGTAGTGCACTTGCACTATTAAATGCCTTAAAGAAATTAAAAAAAGACGCTTATTTAATTTCAAAAGATATAATATCAGAAAACCTTCAATTTCTTAAAGGAGCAAAGGAAGCTACTGGAAATTTAACATCTGCAACAGAAGATACTTCAATAGTTGTAGTGTTAGATTGTGGAAATTATGAAAGAATATCTGCCGACCTAGATACTTTTAAAGGAAGCATAATAAATATAGATCATCATGTTTCAAATGATAATTATGGTGAATTAAATTATATAGATACAGATGCGGCTGCGACAGCAGAAATAGTTTTTGAACTTTTAGAAGAATTAGGTTTAAATTTTAATGAAGAAACTGATTCTATAAAAAATATAGGAACTTGTCTTTATACATCATTAGTTACAGATACTGGAGCTTTTAGGCATTCAAATGTAACTTTTAGAACACATACTATAGCAGCAAGGTTAAAAAAAATCGGAGTAAATAATACGTATATACATCAAAATCTCTTTGATAACAAAAGTTTTGAAAAAATTAGATTAATAGGTAAAGCCTTAAATGGTATGGAGCTTCTACTTGATAGAAAAGTATCATTAATTAAAATTCCAATTTCTTATGGCAATGAACTTGGAATAGAAATAGGTGATACTTCGGATATAATATCTTTTGGATTACAAATAAAGGGTGTAGAAGTAGCTGTATTAATTAAAGAAGTAGAAAATGGAACTAAAGTAAGTTTAAGATCAAAAGATAAATTTGATGTTAGGAATATAGCTGAAAGATTAGGTGGCGGGGGTCACGTTAAGGCGGCAGGAATAACTTTAAAAGGAATAAAGTTAGAAGAAGCTAAAGATAAAATTCTAGAACAAATAGAGAAAGAGTTATTGTAATGGATGGTGTAATTAATATTTTTAAGAATACTGGAATGACTTCCTTTGATGTTGTTAGGAAAATTAAAAAAGTAGCAGGAACAGGAAAGGTTGGACATACAGGCACGTTAGATCCAGAAGCCTGTGGAGTCCTACCTGTGTGTATAGGTAAGGGAACAAAGATTATTGATTATATAATGAACAGTGATAAAATATATGAAGTAGAATTTAAACTTGGAATAAAAACTACTACATATGATTTAGAAGGAGATGTAATACAAGAAAAGGATTCATCTAATATAGAAAATGAAGAAATATTAAAATCTATCTATTCTTTTGAAAGAGAATACTCTCAAATACCGCCTATGTATTCAGCAATAAAGCAAAATGGAGTAAGACTTTATGAACTTGCAAGAAAAGGAATTGAAGTTGAAAGAAAAGGTAGGCTTGTAAGTATCCATAAAATAGAAGATGTAAGAATAAATAATCCATATATTAGTATGAAAGTTATATGTTCCAAAGGAACGTATATAAGAAGTCTTTGCTATGACATTGGGGAAAATCTACAAGTTGGAGCAACAATGACAAAGCTTAAAAGAAGTAAAACATCTAAATTTACTGAAGAAAAATCTATTAATATAGAAGATATAAACTCTGAAAACATAAAAGATTATATTATAAGCATAGAAGATGCATTAGATAGCTATGAAAAATTAGTGATTTCAAATAAATTTTCAAAACTTTTAATTAATGGAGTTAAGGTTTTCGATAAAAGGCTTACTAAAGAAAAAGCTGAAATAGGAAAATTATATAGGGTTTATGATGAGAATAATAATTTCATCGGTCTTGGGAAAAGTGATCATCAAGGATTTAAGATAGAAAAATTATTAATTAATTAGGGGAGCAGGATATGGTAGTAATAGATGATATTATTATGAATAATAAAGAAAGTGAAATTTATGTTGCACTAGGAAGTTTTGATGGACTTCACTATGGTCATTTATCTCTTGTAAAAAAAACTGTTCAGGTTGCAAAGGAAAATAATGGGAAAAGTATGGTGTTTACATATAAGAACCATCCTAAAACATTGGTTAAACCAGAAAGTTCACCTAAATTAATTATGGATCTAGAAACAAAGTTAAAGTATTTAGAAGAGGAAAATATAGATATAGTCGTTCTTAAAAGTTTTAATAAAGAATTCATGTCAATGTCTGCAGAAGATTTTATAAAGCTTCTTTGTTTAGACTATAATGTAAAAGGAATTATAGTTGGATTTAATTTTAAGTTTGGATATAAAAACTTAGGTGATATAGAGTTGCTAAAAAATCTTCAAGATAAATATGGATATGAGTTATACATAATGGAGCCTTATACTTATAATGGTGATGTAATAAGTAGTACCAGAATAAGAAAGATACTTTTAGAAGGTGATGTGAAAGAAGCCACTAAAATGCTATCTAAACCATATTTAATTAAGGGAAAAGTTATTCATGGGAAAAAATTAGGTAGAACTATAGGATTTCCAACTGCAAATTTACAATTTGATGGAAAGATGATAATTCCTAAAAAAGGTGTTTACTATACAAATATAGAATATAATAATAAAATTTTCAAAGGAATTACATCAGTTGGGAATAATCCAACAGTAAATGGGAAACAATTAACTATAGAGACATTTATATTGAACTTTAATGATACAATCTATGGACAAGAGATTAAGGTCTATTTTATTGAAAGAATAAGAGATGAAATAAAATTTAATTCTTTAGAAGAATTAATAGAACAAATTAAGCAAGATGAAAAATTTGCTATAGATAAAGATATAGTAGTTTAATTATGTAAATTTATAATTTACAATATGTATATCATTTGTTATAATAGCAAAGAAGAACCTAATTCTAAGATATGAGGGTGCTATCTCATTTCATGGATATAGGGGATAATTTTACGGAGGTGCGAACAATGGACGCAATAAGAAAGCAAGAAATAATTAAAGAACATGCAAGACACGAAGGAGATACTGGATCACCAGAAGTGCAAATTGCATTATTAACAGAAAGAATTAATTCTTTGACAGGTCACTTAAAAATGCACAAAAAAGACCACCACTCAAGAAGAGGTCTTTTAATGATGGTTGGACAAAGAAGAGGTCTTTTAAACTATTTAGCTGACCAAGATATCGAAAGATATAGAGCTATAATCAAAAAATTAGGCTTAAGAAGATAGTCTTTAGAGCGGTTTTTAAGCCGCTCTATTATTTTAACAATTTTAAATGATAAGATACAAGCCTGAAGGGAGGTTACAAAATGAACAATGTAATGAAAACAACCATAGCTGGTAGAGAACTTAAACTAGAATTTGGAAAAGTTGGGATGTTATCAAATATAGCATCATTTATTAGTTATGGAGAAACAGTTATTTTAACTAATGTTAATGCTTCAGAAAAACCAAGAGAGGGAATAGATTTTTTCCCACTAAGTGTTGAATATGAAGAAAGATTATATTCAGTAGGAAAAATCCCAGGTGGATTTATCAAAAGGGAAGGTAGACCTTCAGAAAATGCTATATTATTTGGAAGAGCGGTAGATAGACCTTTAAGACCACTATTTCCAAAAGGATATAGGAATGATGTTCAAGTTGTTTGTACAGTAGTATCAGTTGAGAAGGATAACCTACCAGAAATTCTAGCAATTAATGCAGCGTCATTATCATTATGCTTATCAAGTATTCCTTTTACAACTCCTGTTGCGGCTGTGCAAGTAGGACTAATCAATGGAAAATTCATTTTAAACCCAACATCTAAAGAAAGAGAAGAAAGTGAACTTCAATTAACTGTTTGTGCAACTAATGAAAGAGTTATGATGATTGAAGCTGGTGGTCAAGAAATTCCAGAAGATGTTATGCTTGGTGCTATTAAATTTGGATTTGATAGTTGTCAAGATATAATCAAGTTTCAAGAAGAAGCTATGCAAAGATTTGGAAAAGAAAAAATGATTCCTGAGTTATATAAACCAAGTAAGGAATTAGAAAATGACATAAAAGAATTTGCTGGTGAAATTATTAAAAAAGCTATGTGGATAAGTGATAAAGATGAAAGAAATGCTGCAATGGACGAAGTAAATGAAAAGGTTTATGCAGAATTTGAAGAAAAGTATCCAGAAAATTTAGGAGATATAAAGGAAATAATTTATAACTTACAAAAAGAAGTTGTAAGAGATATGCTTTTAAATCACCATAGAAGACCAGATGAAAGAGCTTTTGATCAAGTTAGACCAATATCTTGTGAAGTAGGAATACTACCAAGGACTCATGGTACAGGACTATTTACAAGAGGATTAACTCAAGTAATGACAGTTGCTACTTTGGGTGCTGTAGGTGATATTCAAATAATTGATGGAATAGGTGAAGAAGAATCTAAGAGATATATGCATCACTATAACTTCCCTGCTTATTCAGTAGGTGAAGTAAGACCTCTTAGAGGCCCAGGAAGAAGAGAAATAGGTCATGGAGCTTTAGCCGAAAGAGCATTAGAGCCATTAATACCTTCAGAAGAAGAGTTTCCATATACTATTAGATTAGTATCAGAAGTGTTAAGTTCTAATGGATCGACTTCACAAGCTTCAGTTTGTGGTAGTACTTTAGCTTTATTAGATGCAGGTGTACCGCTTAAGAGACCGGCCGCTGGTATAGCAATGGGACTTATAACTTCAGAAGATCTTTCAAGGGAAGAAGTCTTAACAGATATACAAGGCATAGAAGATTTCTTTGCAGATATGGACTTTAAGGTTGCAGGAACTGTAGAGGGTATTACATCAATACAAGTTGATACAAAAATAAAAGGACTAAGCTTTAAAGTAATAGAAGATGCTATAATGGGTGCTAGAAAAGCTAGACTTCATATATTAGATAAAATAAGCGAATGTATTCCAACTCCAAGAGAAGAAGTTTCAAAATATGCTCCTAAAACTTCAGTAATAAGCATTGATCCAGAAAAAATTAGAGACGTTATAGGTGCAGGTGGAAAAGTTATAAATAAAATTATTGATGAAACTGGAGTTAAAATCGATATTAAAGAAGATGGTACAGTATTTGTATCTTCGACAGATCATGATGGCGTTAATAAAGCGATAGCTATTATAGAAGGTTTAACTAAAGAAGTTAAATCAGGGGAAGTTTATTTAGGCAAAGTAACTAAAATAGCAACCTTTGGAGCTTTTGTGGAAATTCTTCCAAATAAGGAAGGACTATGCCATATATCAAAGTTAGATAAAGCAAGAGTAAATAAAGTTGAAGATGTTGTATCTGTAGGAGACGAAATATTAGTTAAAGTAACAGAAATAGATAATCAAGGAAGAATAAATCTTTCAAGAAAAGATGCTTTAACTGATGATTCAGAAGATAAAAAAGAAAAAAGTGAATAGTAAAAAAGTTAGTAAAGGGCAATTTATTGCCTTTTTTCTTATTTTATGGCTTTATAAGAAGTTTATCTTTTAAATCAGTTCTTTATGACTTCTTTTATTTAATTTTCAAGTGAATTTATGTAAGTATCTATTTTCCTTTGAATAAATTGAGTTTAGGAGCAAATTTACCTTTCAATAAATTTTCATATAATAAAAATTAAATTAAATATAAATAAACTAGTATTACATAACTCTAAAATAATATAGAATAATAGTAATATACAATAAATTAAAAAAGTGTAAAGCAAGGAGGAGCTATGTACAATATATATACATTAAAAAATGGATTAAGGGTTGTAACTGAATATATAGATCATGTTAATTCAATAAGTGTGGGAGTAATGGTGCAAAATGGTTCAAGAAATGAGGAATTAGAGTTAAATGGTATTTCTCATTTCATAGAGCATATGTTTTTTAAAGGTACAGAAAAAAGAACATCAAAAGAAATAGTTCAGCAGATAGAAAATGTAGGAGGGCAAATAAATGCTTATACTAGCAAGGAAGCAACTTGCTATTATATTAAAGCATTAAATACACATTTAGATTTATCTATAGAAATATTAGCGGATATGATATTAAATTCTAAATTTGATGATGAAGAAATAGAAAAGGAACAAGGTGTAGTTATTGAAGAAATAAATATGAGTGAAGATACTCCAGAAGATGTTCTAGATAATGATTCATCAAAAGCTATTTTTGGAGAAAATTCATTATCATATCCTATATTAGGAACAATAGAAAATATAAAATCATTTAATAGTAAAAAAATTAAAAAATTTGTTAAATCTCATTATGCTCCACATAATTCAGTGGTATCTGTATGTGGAAAGTTTGATGAAAAGGAACTAATGAAAATGCTAGAAGAAAACTTTGGTTCATGGAAAGGAGAAGGAGATTATAAACCAGAATACAAGTCTCCAATTTTGCTTTCTCAAAGTAAGTATACAAATAAGCCTATAGAACAGTTGCATATAAATTTAGCTTTTAAAGGATTACCATATGCACATGAAAAGGCATATTCTTTAGTACTATTAAATAATGTATTTGGAGGAGGAGCATCTTCAATATTATTTCAAAATGTAAGAGAAGAATTAGGACTATGCTACACTATTTATTCTTATGGTCAGCCATATTTAGGTACTGGAATCAATAATATATATACAGGAGTAAGTAAACAATCTGCAGATAAGGCTTTGGATGTTATTAATAAGGAACTTAAAAAGTTTGCGGATAAAGGAATATCAAATGAATTACTAGAAATTAATAAGGAAAAGATAAAGGCGAGTTATATATTAGGTCTTGAAAGTACTTCATCTAGAATGTTTTCTAACGCAAAAAGTATGTTACTTCAAAACAAAATTAAAACTCAAGAAGAAGTAATAAAAAGAATTAACAATATAAATAGCGATGACATAAATTATGTATTAGATACGTGCTTTAAACCAGGCATAATAAGCTCAGCATATGTAGGTCAAGATATAGAGTATGAGAAATTAAATCAAATTATAGAGCCAGATATAAAGGCATATGACAATTCTAATAAAGATGGAATAAAAAGAATGTAATCTTTACTAGAATATTATGTACTAAAGTATCTCTAATTAGCATAAGATTTACATAAGATGGTATGGAGGTGAATCTTATGTTAAGAGGAGATAAAAAAAGAGGAGAATACTATGAAGAGGAATCTAAGAGAGAATCAAAATATAGGCTTCTTAGTGATTTAGAAAGATATGAAATATTTAATACAGAAGAAGCAGAAAAATATGATACTCAACAAGCCTTAGATTTTATAATTGATGAAAATGGGAATTTACAATTTATAGTTGCTGCTGTTGCCGGAAGTAAATTAGGCTTATTTGGTGGTAGGGAATATGTAGAAATTCCTTGGAATTATGTCACTAAGATTGGAGCAAATGTTATTGTTGTTTCAGCTGATAAAGATAAGATTAAGAGGGCAAGAGCGTAGAAACTTAGGGAGGTTATTACTTGAAAATAATTATACAAAAATTTGGAGGTACATCAGTATCTACCGAAGAAAGAAGAAATCAAGTAGTATCTAAGGTCAAAGAGGCAATAAATAAAGGATTTTCCACTGTAGTAGTAGTATCTGCTATGGGAAGAAAGGGAGAGCCTTATGCTACTGATACATTATTATCTTTACTAGATAATAATTTTAAAAGAAATAACCTACAAGCAACTGATATGCTTATGTGCTGTGGAGAAATAATAAGTAGTGTAGTAATGAGTAATATGCTAATAAATGCAGGTATTCAAGCAGTTCCACTTACTGGTGGGCAAGCAGGTATTATAACAAATGATAATTTTTCAGAGGCAGATTTAATTTATACAAAAACAGAAGATATAAAAGAAATCTTGAAAATCGGAAAAGTCCCAGTTGTTGCTGGATTTCAAGGTATAACTGAAAGAGGATATTTAACTACTCTTGGAAGAGGGGGAAGTGATACATCAGCATGTCTTTTAGGTCAAGCTTTAAATGCAGAGGAAATAGAGATTTACACAGATGTAGATGGAATAATGACTGCAGATCCAAGGATAGTTAATGATGCATCATTAATAGACACTATAAGCTATAACGAAGTATTTCAACTTGCAGATCAAGGGGCAAAAGTTATACATCCAAGAGCTGTAGAATGTGCAAGAAAGGCTAATATTCCAATAGTTATAAAGAATACAATGAGTCAATGTAAGGGCACGTTAGTAAATAACAATGGAATGAACAGGAAGGAAAAAGTTATCTCTGGGATAACTCATTTAAATAACAGAACACAAATAACAGTAAGGCTGAAAGAAAATAGCAATAAAGATAATTACAGAAACCTATTAGAAACTTTAGCAAAAAATAATATAAGTTTAGATCTTATAAATATATTTCCTACTGAACAAATTTTTACTATAGATTCATGTAAGAAAGAAAAATTAGAAAATGTTCTTAAAGATCAGAATATAAAATATAGTATAATGGACAATTGTAGTACCATAGCTATAGTTGGAATTGGAATGACTGGAGTTCCAGGAATAATGGCTAAAATAATAAAGACATTATCTGAGGACTCAATAGATATATTACAAACAGCAGATTCAAATATGACCATATGGTGTCTAATTAAATCTGAAAATATTATAAAAGCTCTTAATCTACTTCATAAAGCTTTTAAATTAGGTGAATAAAATAAATCCTCTTGTACAAAATAATATTGTATAGGAGGATTTTATTATGAAAAATTTTTTTTACTCATTAAAAAGTGAAAATAAAGATATGGAAAAGGATGAAGAAAAACTAAATGAAGCTAAAGAAAAAAGAGAAGAAATAAAAGAATTTGGTACTACTAATGAAGTAGAGCAAGATGAAAGTATTCAAATATTACCAATAATAGGCCAGATAGAAGGACACCAAGTACTTCCGGCTCAATCAAAATCAACCAAATATGAACATGTAATTCCACAACTTATCTCAATGGAGCGTAATGATAAAGTGAAAGGAGTATTAATAATATTAAATACAGTTGGTGGAGATGTGGAGGCAGGATTAGCTATTGCAGAAATGATAAATTCTTTATCTAAACCTACAGTATCAATAGTAATTGGAGGTGGTCATTCAATAGGAGTCCCACTTGCAACATCTTCTAGTTACTCATTTATAACACCATCTGCAACAATGATAGTACATCCAATAAGAATGAATGGGTTTGTTATAGGAGTTGCTCAAACTTTTAATTATTTTCAAAAAATGCAAGAGCGTATAGATAATTTTATAGTAAGAACATCTAAAATAAATAAAAATGAATTAAAAGAAATGATGTTAAAATCTGATGAGTTATTGAATGATATGGGTACTATATTAATAGGAAGTCAAGCAGTAGAATGTGGACTTATAGATGAAGAAGGCGGGATTAAGGATGCATTGGCTAAATTAAAACAATTAATAGAAGAAAAAGAGGAAGAAGAGAAAAAAGAAATGGATATTAAGGAATAATTATAATAGATATGAAAGAGTATAAAAAATATATTTTATATTTAAAAGATTATAAATTAATTTAGGCGGTTTGAATAATGAGTAGTTATTTAAATTGCTTTTTTTTTATTAATGTTTATAATAATATTATGTAAATAATTAGTTTACAATAAGTGGGAAAACAGTGAGGTGATTCTTTGTCTAAAGTTAAGAGTAAAAATACTAGTAAAAAAAAGGACACAAATAAAAAAAACAATGATTTAAAAGAAAGTGGAGATATTAAGGGAATAATTTATATAGTAGTAGGTATGCTATTATCTATTGCGATTTATACAACTTGGGCAGGTGCATTATCTGTTTTATCAAGAAAAGTAATATATAAATTATTAGGGGTTAGCACTTTTGTTCTTCCGTTATATTTAATTTATTTTGGGTATTATACAATTGTATCAAAGGGAAGTATAAAAGTAACAAGAAGAGTTTTTGCAATTACTCTTATTATATTAGCAATAACACTAGGATGCGCCACTGGTAGTATTAATATATTACAAAATAAAGGCGGATTTTATGAAAGTTGGTTAGAAGTTGTTAATATAAATGGGGTGCATGGAGGGCTTATAGGGCATATCTTTGCTTATCCACTAAGTAAACTTATTGGTTATATAGGATCATATATATTATACATTTCGATATGGGTAATAGGAACAGTATTACTATTTGATATAACTTTCTACGATATAATCATGTATTTTAAAGAAAAAAGTAAAAATGTCAAAAAAGATAAAGCATTAAAAAAGGAAGCGGCTATAGAATCAGCAGCAGAAAAAGAAAATGCACCTTTAATAGAAGTTATACCTAAGGAAAAAGAAAAGGAAAGAGAAGAATTTATAAATGGAATAAATAATAAAATAAAAATTTTAGATTTTATGAAAAATTCTTCTTTAGAAGAAAGTACGATTGAAAGTAATCAAGAAGATTTTAAAGTAGATAAAAATAATAATCCATTTAATATCGAAGTTTTTGATGAAGAAAATCATGAAAGTAGGGCAAATAAAGAAGCTAATAAAAATGTAAAAGAAGATGAAAAGCCTAAGAAAAAAGAGAAGTTAGATAGCTCAGTTAAAGATGTAGTAAGTAAGGAGATAGAAGAAAGTTTAACAGATGAAAAAAAAGAAGAGAAAATTTATATACATCCATCAGTAGATCTTTTAAATATAAATAGCAAAATGAAGCTTAGAAGCGAAGATAAAAAAGAGCTTATAGAAAATGCTGGAAAGCTTGAAGGAATTCTAAATGACTTTGGAGTAGATGCAAAGGTTGTACAAGTGACTAAAGGGCCATCAGTAACAAGATTTGAAATTCAACCGAGTCCAGGAGTTAAGGTTTCTAAAATAGTGAACCTTCAAGATGACATAGCATTAGGACTTGCAGCTAGTGGTGTAAGAATGGAAGCTCCTATTCCTGGAAAGGCAGCTATAGGGATAGAAGTACCAAATAATAAGCAAACATCAGTATTTTTAAGAGAAGTTTTAGATTCCAAGGAGTTTGAAACTTCAGATAAAAAACTAGCTTTTGCTTTAGGAAAAGATATAGCGGGTAAATGTGTAGTTGGCGACTTAGCAACTATGCCTCATATGCTTATTGCAGGGGCAACAGGTTCAGGTAAATCTGTATGCATTAATACTCTTATAGTTAGTTTATTATATAAATACAGTCCGAATGAAGTTAAACTATTAATGGTTGATCCTAAAGTTGTAGAACTTAGTGTTTATAATGGGATACCTCATCTTTTAATTCCTGTAGTTACAGATCCTAAAAAAGCTGCAGCAGCATTAAATTGGGCAGTTAATGAAATGAATAAAAGATATAAGTTATTTGCAGATTCCTCTGTAAGGAATATTGAAAGTTATAATTCTCTTTATGATAAAGGTATAATTGAAGAAAAATTACCTTATATAGTTATGATAGTAGATGAACTTGCTGACTTGATGATGGCGTGCCCTAATGATGTAGAAGATTATATCTGTAGACTAGCACAAATGGCTAGAGCAGCAGGGATGCATTTGATAATAGCAACTCAAAGGCCATCTGTTGACGTAATTACTGGTGTTATTAAGGCTAATATACCATCTAGAATTTCATTTGCTGTTTCATCAGGGATAGACTCAAGAACTATACTAGATTCAACTGGAGCAGAAAAACTTCTAGGAAGAGGAGATATGCTATATTGTCCAATAGGTGAAAACAAACCTATTAGAGTTCAAGGAGCGTTTATTTCAGAAGAAGAAGTAGAAAAAGTAGTAAGTTTTATAAAAGAGGAAGAAGCTGGGGTTGATTATGAAGAATCAATACTTGAACATATAGAAAACGGAAGCAAGGAAAGTGGAAAATCAGATGATATAGAAGAAAATGATGAGCTTTTAGATGAAGCAATAAAAATTGTTATAGAATATAATCAAGCATCAACATCTTTTTTACAAAGAAAACTTAGGATAGGATTTAATAGAGCATCAAGAATAATGGATGAACTTGAAGAGAGAGGTATTATATCCGAAAAAGATGGGAGCAGACCAAGGCAAGTTCTACTTTCTAAAGAAGAATTAAATATGGATGACTAAAAAAACTTGTAAATATTATTTTTCTACATTAAAATAATATTTAGGCTAAAAATCAAGAATTTAGGAAACGTAGGAGGAAGTAGCTTTGGAAAAATATAAAGTTGGTATGGTAAGTTTAGGATGTGATAAGAATAGGGTAGACTCAGAACTTATTCTTGGAACTATAAATAAATTTTATGAAATAACAAATGATCCTAGAGAGGCAGAAATAATAATAGTCAATACATGTGGATTTATTGAAAGTGCAAAACAAGAATCAATAGATACAATATTAGAGATGGCTGAATATAAAAATAAATATAAATGTAAAATGCTTATAGCAACAGGATGTTTAGCTCAAAGATATGGAGAAGAACTTTTAGAACTTATGCCAGAAATTGATATTCTTATGGGTGTTAATGACTATATGAAACTGCATAAGCTTATATTAGATTTTATAAAAGGAGAAAGAAAGCTACTTGCAACGAATTATAGCGATGATAATATAAACGAAGGAATAAGACTTTTAACTACAGATAAGCACACTGCATATGTAAGAATTGCAGAAGGTTGTGATAATTATTGTACTTATTGTATAATTCCAAAAATAAGGGGAAAATTTAGAAGTAGAAGTAAAGAATCTATACTAGAAGAAATTAATTATCTAACTAAAAATGGAGTAAAAGAAATTATTCTAATAGCCCAAGACTTAACATATTACGGAATGGATATATTCAATGAAAATAAACTTCATGAATTAATTAAAGAAATTTCAAATATAAATGGAGTAGAATGGATAAGATTATTATATTGTTATCCAGAAGAAATAACAGAAGAACTAATTGAAGAAATAGCAATTAATCCTAAGGTAGTTAAATATTTAGATTTACCAATACAACATATAAGTAGTAATATACTAAGAGGTATGGCGAGAAGAACTAATAAGGAAGCTATAATAGGAATAATAGATAAATTAAGAAAAAGAATACCAGGAATTACTCTAAGAACTTCTCTTATAGTTGGATTTCCAGGAGAAACAGATGCAGATTTTAATGAGCTGTGCAATTTTTTAGAAGATTATAAACTTGATAATGTAGGAGTTTTTAAATATTCAAAAGAAGAAGGAACTCCAGCTGCTAATATGGAAAATCAGGTAGACGAAGATACAAAAGAGCAAAGACAAAAAAAGATTATGATAATTCAAAAAAATGTTGTTGAGGAACTAAACAAATTGAAAATTTCAAAGATTTATGATACTATTATAGAAGGAAGAAAAGGGAAATATTTCATTGGGAGAAGTTCAGAAATGGCACCTGAAATTGACGGAAGTATATTAATTGATGAAGTTAGAAGTCTTAAAAAAGGTGATATTGTGAAAGTCAAAATTAAGGAAGCATTAGAGTATGATTTAATAGGAGAGATATGCGATGAATTTAGCAAATAAGCTAACAATGATAAGAATATTTTTGGTACCGATATTTTTAATATTTATTGCTGTAAAAAACATTCCATATGGAACTTTCATAGCTACTTTTATATTCATAATTGCGTCTTTAACTGATCAATTAGATGGATATATTGCAAGAAGTAGAAATCAAGTAACCAATTTTGGAAAGTTTATGGATCCTCTTGCAGACAAACTTTTAGTTACAGCTGCCCTAATTTCATTAGTAGAACTTCAAGTTATACCAGCTTGGGCTACAGTAGTAATAATAGCGAGAGAGTTTGCAGTTTCAGGACTTAGAACTATAGCAGCAGCAGAAGGAAAAGTAATTGCTGCAAGCAATTGGGGAAAGCTAAAAACTGTTACTCAAATAATTGCCATAATATTTTTATTAATTCAAGTAAATGTAGCATCTTCAAAATATCTAATATCATTAGTATCAGAAAGTGATATATTTAAAAATGTTATTACATATGGACCTAAGATTGCATTGTTTTTAGCTGTACTAATGACGATAATATCTGGATATGATTATTTTGCTAAAAACATGAAAATAATAGATACTAATAAGTAGTTTAAAAAATAGAAATATGGGTATAATTAAAAATAAAAGTTCCATCTTAGATAGTTGGAACTTTTAATATATTTTTAATATATATAGTTTCTAATTAATAAATTATATAAATAGAAAAGTGCTATAACTTAAAGAGTAGCATAGCTAATTTATTTAAATGTTGAATAATTATTGAAATTTATATATTTATATTAAAATGAATATTATATGTTGACTATAAGTAAGAAATACTTTATAATTAATTATAGAACAAATGTTCGCAAAGAGAGGAAGGTGCTATATGGGAAATATAGATATGGATAAGTTAAAGGCTATAGAAAATGCAATGGGTCAAATTGAAAAGCAGTTTGGTAAAGGCTCTATAATGAAACTAGGAGAAAATAGTTCATTAAATATAGAAACTATTTCGACAGGTTGTCTTGATTTGGACATAGCTTTAGGTGTAGGGGGAGTTCCTAAAGGTAGAATAATAGAAATATATGGACCAGAAAGTTCAGGTAAAACAACAGTAGCATTACACATTGCTGCTGAAGCACAAAAGCTTGGAGGCGCTGTTGCTTTTATTGATGCTGAGCACGCATTAGATCCAAGTTATGCAAAAAATTTAGGGGTTGACACAGAAAATCTTATAGTTTCACAACCAGATACAGGAGAGCAAGGGCTTGAAATCGCTGAGGCATTGGTTCGTTCAGGTGCAATAGATGTAATAGTAGTTGATTCAGTTGCAGCTTTAGTTCCAAGAGCCGAAATAGAAGGTGAAATGGGAGATTCTCACGTTGGCCTTCAAGCAAGGCTTATGTCACAAGCTTTAAGAAAATTAACAGGAACTATACAAAAAACGGGTTGTGTAGCTATATTTATAAACCAATTAAGAGAAAAAGTTGGAGTTATGTTTGGAAATCCTGAAACTACAACAGGCGGAAGAGCTTTAAAATTCTATTCTTCAGTTAGACTCGATGTTAGAAGAATAGATTCAATAAAACAAGGTGAAAGCATTGTAGGAAATAGAACAAGAGTTAAGGTAATGAAAAACAAGGTAGCACCTCCATTTAAGCAAGCTGAATTTGATATAATGTATAATGAAGGTATATCAAGAAATGGAAATATAGTTGATGTTGGAGTTAAAGAGGGAATGGTTCAAAAGAGCGGAGCTTGGTTCTCTTATGGTGATATAAGACTTGGTCAAGGAAGAGAAAATGCAAAGCAATATCTAAAAGATAATCCTGAAATTGCATTAGAAATAGAAAATAAAATTAGAGAAAAGTTTCAACTTCCAATAATGAAAGAAGTTGCTATAGATAAAACTGCAAAAGATAAAACTACAAAAGATAAAACTGCAAAAGAATAATAAACTTTA
The DNA here is from genome assembly GCF_001010885.1 of Clostridium sp. C8. Taxonomy (NCBI): domain Bacteria; kingdom Bacillati; phylum Bacillota; class Clostridia; order Eubacteriales; family Clostridiaceae; genus Clostridium; species Clostridium sp. C8. The sequence continues at coordinate 129,416 of NZ_LBMX01000042.1, forward strand.
ATAATATATTGAATATAATTAGATAAAAATGTTAATACTAATAGTCGATAGTGATAATATTGAAATATTATTATTGTCGACTTTTTTATTAATTATAAAATAAAACATAGAAATCAATACATTATTAATAATGTAAACAATTAAATTTTGTTTATCAAATAAATAACTAAACTTGACATAATTTTAATTTTAAGATAAAATAATAACAAATACTGGTTTTATCATATTTCAAATATCAGTTAAGATTAAATGTGATGCCTACTACATTTTCGTTTAAACATAAGTTTATATGAATGGAGGAGGTGTTGTTATGGATATGAATAAGGTTCTTATTTGGATAATAGTTGATATTATAGTATTAGTCATACTTGGCTTATTACTTTATAAGGCTATACAAAGTGCTTCTAAAAATAAGATAGAAGGCTTAGAAAAAGAAGCGGAAACTCTTTTAGAAAATGCTAAGAGAGAAGCTGAAGCAACTAAGAAAGAGTCAATTTTAGAGGCAAAGGAAGAGGTTCATAGACTTAGGAATGATTTAGAAAGGGATTCAAGGGAAAGAAGAAATGAAATTCAAAGACTTGAAAGAAGAATAATTCAAAGAGAGGAATCCCTAGATAAGAAAAGTGATCTTCTGGAAAAGAAAGAAGAAGCATTAAGTAAAAGATTACAAGAAATCGATGAAATGGAAGCAAATGTACAGGAACTATTTGCTAAAAGAAGAGAGGAGCTTGAAAGAATAGCAACTCTGTCTACTGATGAAGCTAGAGAAATTCTTTTAGAAGAAGTTAGAAGAGAAATTACTCATGAAACTGCTATTATGATCAAAGAAATAGAATCTAGAGCAAAAGAAGAAGCAGATAAAAAAGCTAGAGAAATTATAACAACTGCCATTCAAAGATGTGCAGCTGATCATGTATCAGAATCAACAGTACATGTTGTTGCCCTTCCTAATGATGAAATGAAGGGTAGAATTATAGGTAGAGAAGGTAGAAATATCAGAACTCTTGAAACATTAACAGGAGTAGATTTAATAATAGATGATACTCCAGAAGCAGTTATTTTATCAAGTTTTGACCCTGTAAGGAGAGAAATTGCCAAAATAGCTTTAGAAAAGTTAATTGTGGATGGTAGAATTCATCCAGCTAGAATCGAGGAAATGGTAGAAAGAGCTACCAAAGATGTTGAAAATGACATCAAAGAAGAAGGAGAACAAGCAACATTAGAAACTGGTGTTCATGGTGTTCATCCTGAAATAATTAAATTACTTGGTAGACTAAAGTATAGAACTAGTTATGGACAAAATGTGTTAAAGCATTCAATTGAAGTTTCATATTTAGCTGGTGTTATGGCTGCAGAGTTAGGCTTAGATGTAAATTTAGCTAAGAGAGCAGGATTATTACATGATATTGGTAAAGTAGCAACACAAGAAGAAGAAGGCCGCCATGCTGTAATAGGGGGCGATTTAGCGAAAAAATATGGAGAATCACAAGCTGTATATAATGCTATAGCTGCACATCATGGAGATGTTGAGATGCTAACACTAGAAGCTGTATTAGTTCAAGCGGCTGATGCAATATCAGCAGCAAGACCAGGAGCTAGAAGAGAAACTCTTGAGGCTTATATTAAGCGTTTAGAGAAACTTGAGGAAATTGCAAATTCTTACGAAGGTGTAGAAAAATCATATGCAATTCAAGCTGGTAGAGAGATTAGAATTATGGTTAAACCAGATCAGTTAGATGACGCTGGATCTGTAGAATTAGCTAGAAGTTTAGCTAAGAGTATAGAAGAACAATTAGAGTATCCAGGTCAAATAAAAATTAATGTTATAAGAGAAACAAGAGCAGTAGATTATGCTAAATAATATAAAGTACATTTTGCAGTGCAAAATGTACTTTATTTTTCATTTTAAAGAAATTTATTTTTTATATAAATTAAAAAAAATAAAAGTATAAAAATTTTAAAAATAAAGAAGGATTTTTTTGTATCTTATAGAATATATATGATGTAGGAGCAAAAGCTCTATAACATATTGTAAACGATTTTTATCTAGGAGGTAAAGACAAGTGGAAGTATTAAAAGTTTCAACAAAATCAAATCCAAATTCGGTGGCAGGTGCATTAGCTGCCATAATTAAGGAAAAAAATATAGTAGAAATCCAAGCAGTAGGAGCAGGTGCTATAAATCAAGCAGTAAAAGCAATTGCTATAGCAAGAGGCTTCGTTGCCCCTAGCGGAAAAGATATTGTTTGTGTTCCAGCATTCACTGATATTGAAATAGATGGTGAAGAAAGAACTGCAATAAAATTAATTGTACAACCAAGATAGTAAGGTTTTATATTTAAATTGGGGAGAAAATCTATTTAGGGGAAATAAAGAAAAGGACTACATTTAGGTAGTTCCTTTTCATATTAAGCAAAATAGCCTTTATAAGCCTTGAAATTTTTTAAAATTACATATATAATGAAATAGTTAAATAGAAAACTATTTTAAATTTAATGTAAAGAGGTGTGTTTAATGATATCTAAAGAGGTTGTAGTAAACAACGGAACTGGTTTACATGCTAGACCAGCAACTTTATTAGTAAAGAAGGCTTCATCTTTCAAATCAGATGTAAGCATAGAGTTTAACGGAAAGAAAGCAAACGTTAAGAGTTTAATTGGAGTTCTTTCTTTAGGAGTAACTAAAGGAGCTAAAATAACTGTTTTAGCAAGCGGAGATGACGAAGCTTTAGCAGCAGAAGAAATTGTTAACTTAATAGCTAACTTAGAAGATTAATAAAAAAGTGCCAAAAGGCACTTTTTTATTAATCTTTTATTAGTATGTAGTTAATTAAATAAATTTAAAGATTTGCACTTGAAAACTAAGGCGATTATATCCAAAGCAGCAATAAATATTACGATATATACTATTCTTTGTAGTATAACAGAGCCTCCAACTAGTAGAGTTACAATATTCATACTTAATAAACCTATGAGACCCCAGTTTATTGCACCAATTAATACTAATATAAAAGATATCTTATCCAATAAAGATATTTTACACATATTTTACCTCCTTATAAATAATACAGTATATATATATTAAAAAAAAACAAAAATATAACTGAAAATTAATATAAAAGCTATTTAAAAGTATTATAATTATGTTATAATACGAATGATGATAAAAAAAACTAAAAATTTATTCGGAGGTTATCTAAAGATGAGAGATTTATATAATTCACCATTAAATTCAAGATATGCATCAAAGGAAATGAGTTTTATATTTTCAGATGATATGAAATTTTCAACATGGAGAAAACTATGGGTTGCATTAGCAGAAGGAGAAAAAGAACTAGGATTAAATATAAGTGAAGAGCAAATAGAAGAACTTAAATCCAATATATATAATATAAATTATGAAGAAGCAATTAAAAAAGAAAAAGAAGTTAGGCATGATGTTATGAGCCATGTTTATGCTTATGGACTTCAGTGTCCTAGAGCAAAGGGTATTATACATTTAGGAGCAACTAGCTGTTATGTTGGAGATAATACAGATATAATAATAATGAGAGATGCACTATTATTAATTAAGAAAAAGATTATATTAGTATTAAATCATTTATCTAGTTTTGCAGTAAAATATAAGGAAATGCCTACACTTGGTTTTACACATTTTCAGCCGGCTCAATTAACTACTGTTGGAAAAAGAGCTACTTTATGGATGCAAGATTTAGTTTTAGATATAGAAAATATTGACTTTTTACTGTCAACGCTTAAATTAAGGGGTGTTAAAGGGACTACTGGCACACAGGCAAGTTTTATGGCGTTATTCAATAATGATGAAGAAAAAGTAAAGAAATTAGATTATATTGTAGCTGAAAAAATGGGATTTGCGAAAAGCTACGGTGTAACGGGTCAAACTTACCCAAGAAAGTTAGATTCTATAGTACTAAATAGGTTATCAGAAGTTGCTCAAAGTGCTTATAAATTTAGCAATGATTTAAGGCTATTACAAAGTATGAAGGAAATCGAAGAACCGTTTGAAAAAAATCAAATAGGATCATCAGCAATGGCATATAAGAGAAATCCAATGAGAAGCGAACGAATGGGTTCTCTAGCAAGATATGTAATAGTAAACTCATTAAATCCAGCCATAACAGCAGCTACACAATGGTTTGAGAGAACTTTAGATGATTCAGCTAATAAAAGAATAGCAGTTGCTGAAGCGTTTTTAGCATTGGATGGAGTATTGAATCTTTATATAAATATTGCTGAAAATATGGTTGTATATGAAAAAGTTATAAGCTCTCACGTTAATAAAGAGTTACCATTTATGGCTACAGAAAATATCATGATGGAAGCAGTTAAAAGAGGTGGAGACAGACAAGAGCTTCATGAAAAAATTAGAGTTCATTCAATGGAAGCAGCTCAAAGAGTGAAAGGTGAAGGATTAGAAAATGATCTTATAGAAAGAATAATAAATGATAGAAGTTTTATGTTAAATCAAGAGGAAATATTAAATATAATAGATCCAACTAAATTTATTGGGAGAGCTCCAAGTCAAGTTTTAGAATTTATAGATACTTATATAAGACCAATTATTGAAGAAAATAAAGATGCGTTACAAATAGAAACAGAGATTTTAGTATAATAAAGCAGTTAAAAAGTCATGAAGTGTTATAAAAATAATACTTTATGACTTATTTATTTTAGTAAGAATATTAATGAAAAATGAATAAAATAGTTAGATTAGACAATAATTAATAGATAGAAATAGTAAGGGAGGAATATAAATGATAGATAAAGATGAATATATGTCTCAATGCATAAGTTGTAATGGAACAGGAAGAATAAAATGCGATTGTGGTACAGAAGAATCGCCAAATGAACGTTGCCTAACTTGCGGTGGTGAAGGGAGTTTTAAATGTCCTGTTTGTGAAGGTGGGGGAAAGCTTTAGGTTTATTATAAACTAGATATGTCTAGCAATTAGTTGCATTATTTATATTAAGGTAGGAATTTTTCTTACCTTATCTTTATTTAGAATAACAAAATTAAATGCATTGTAATAGTATATACTGTAATAGTAATTTAAAAGGGAAATTTTTATGTCAATGTATATAAGTCATATCCCAAGAACTGAAATGAATATAGGAGATAAAAAAGAAGTAATTTCAACTAGGGTTGGAGACGTAATAGGAAGTAGTGCCCTAGATATTGTATATTTAGTAGGAAATAGAAAAGGCAGTGGGAAAAATACCATCTTTTATAATATGGGAATATTAATTTCTGATGGGGAGACCGGTAAGATAGTTAATATAGACTTAAGAGGAATTGAAGGATACAAGCCTAGAATAACATTGCAGCATTTTAAGGCTGATAAAGATAATGAAATACTATTTTCTATGGAGGATATAGGTACCAATGCATATATAACAGCACAAGTTTTTACATTAGATGGAGACAAAGTTATCAAAATTTTTGATACAAATTACTATAATCAAAGTGAATCATATCAGGTAATATATCAAGATAATTATGTGGTAGATATGGTAGATACTAAGAAAAATATAGTTTATTCAATAGATATAAGTAGAAAAGATAAACTTTACTTAAGCGAAATATATAATGATAATGGATTATTAAAGAAAAAGATAATAGGGAAGGTTCTTCCGGTATCAGGAATAAGTCCGATAGATATAAGAAGAGAAGATGTATTAGACCTTTTATTAATACAAAAAATTATTGGAAGAAGTGAAAGTGATATTTTAGCTGTAATGCATAGTACTTTAAGCTTTAGGAACATAACTTTTGAAAAAGAAGATTCATTTGTAGGTATATTAGGAGAAAAGTTACCAAATCCTTTAATAAGATCAAAGGAAATAAGCAATAAGAGTTATATAAATTTTTCTAAAATTGAATTTATAGAATCGGAATTAGTAAAAGATAGTTCTATAGAAAGAGCAATAGAAAAGTTTTTTAATTTAAATCATGGAGAGGATAAGGTTAATTATTTATATAATAAAGTGAACTTGAATGATGATGCTAATTATCACATATTAGTTTATTTAGAGGGGCCTAGATTTTGTACCGAAAGAGGGGGAACTTTAGCCATATTCAAAAGAAAAAATGATGAATATAATTTAATATCTAAAATAAGCAATATTGTAAATCCAATAATAATTTCTGAAAATAAAAGTAATGGGTATAGAGACTTAATAGTAAAAGTATTAGATAGTGAAAAAGAAGATTTTAGAGTATTAAAATTTAATGGTAATGCATATCCTTTAGATCCTATAAAAGAAAGAAAAGTAAAAAGTGGAAGTGAAATAAGGGGAATTGCAGCTATTTCTGATGACTTATTCTATACAAGAGGTATAGAATATAAATAAAAGGCTATAACAAAGATAAAAAAAATTAATTTTGAAAATCACTATGGAAGTTTTCAAAATTAATTTTTTTATTCTTAATTTTTACTGCAAGATAGGATTTGTGTTACTTTAACTCAATAGAGTTGTTTGTATCAACTTTAAATGAATCTCCATCTTTCATTAAGATATGTCCAGAAGTATAAGGCTTATCATCTAAATTTATTATAACATTGCTAACATTAAAATAATCTCCAAAAGTATTACATATAGCTTTTAAAGTATTTGTTTCAGCACCAGATCCTAAATTCTGAGCTTCAACAAAGTTAGAAGAAAAATTTAATGTTATAGTATCATTTTCATCATTAACTTTAGCTGATATTAGTGAAATATCATTAGATATAGCAGGAGAAATATCACTATTAGGAGATTTCTTTAATTCATTAATTAATGCTGTAGCTGTAGCTTTATCTTTTATTTCAATAGTTTTATTAATATAAACTATTTTATCAATAACAACATCATAATAATAAATTCTTGCATCATCAGAAACTATTTCACTAGATTCATTATTGGAATTATTAATATTGTTTTTAGAATCATCATTATTATTAGAAAAACTTCCAGTATTATTTTTTTCCGATATATTATTGTCTTTATCTCCATTCTGACAAGAAATCATGGAAAAACCTATTAATAGCGAGATAATTATTGCTGTAAATTTTTTATTCATATATTTACACCTCCAGTTATATAAGTTATTTATATACTAATTTTACTTAAATATTATATGGTTCAAAAATAACTTAAATAAACAGCTGACATTAAGCACAAATCATATAATATATTTAATTATATTATAACATAATTAATAAGTTGTTACAAATTTACATAATATTTCTGTGTAAATAAAGAAATACTATTATTTGAAAAAAATAATTAAATGTCATATAATATAAACCGTTGGTTTAAAAATAATAGGATATATCAAATTATATTTATAAAAATCTAATTAGATATATCCTATTATATTAATTGGAGGAATTATTTAAAAATACTAAATTTAATAGTAATTTAGTATAACCTTCACAAAGAGAAATAGAGATTGGCATATTATTTTCATTAATTAAATACTCTTTATTTAGGGTTTTATATTTAAAATATAAATCAAATAAATTTCTAAAATAAATTGAATTACAGCCTATATAAACTTTGTCAATAATTTCTACGTCAGGAGAAAAGTATTTATCTTTAAGCTTTTTATAGATTAAATAATAAATTATAGAAATAGAAGTTTTTTCTACTTGTCTATAATCATATTTTTTAATATCATCAAAATCTCTTATTAAGTTTTCAAAGAAATCTAAAGTTGATGGATGAAGAGTTAAAATATCTTTATTTAAAAAACTTAAAAGAGAATTAGTATAAAAGGATATATTATTTAAAAAGTTCCATAAATCATTTACATTGAATTTTTCTAATTGTATATTCTGTGAGATTTCCATGTGTATATCAGTAAGAATTCTTTTACTTTCGGAGTAAACCTTATTATTTCCGCAAAGTGTAAAATCTCTAATTAAATTAAAAGCTATTCTATCATCTTCTTTAGAACCAATTGCATATTTACCATCACTATTAAAAAAGTTAATGGTAGTTATAGATAGATGAATCAAAGAAACTAATGCTAAATAAGAATAATTAATATAGGTAATTCCTATACAAAATAAAATTATAAAAATTAAAAAGTCATATATTGGTCCTATCCAAAAGAAAAATCTTATTTTATTTAAAAGAATATTATAATCAATTTTAGAAGAAATTTTCAAACAATTGAAATGAGATCTGCTTGTTATAGTATCATGAATAGGAGGATTTATTTTAATTTTTATATTAGAGTATTTTTTGTATATTGTAAAAGGAATAACATGATAAAAAGAACATTTAAACTTTAGAAATAAAGAAATAATAAAATGCAAAAATTCATGAAAAAATATAATGATATATTCTATGATAACAATTCTTAATATTATAAAAATATATTGCAAAAATAATCATCCTTAAAAATTACTCTTAATTATTAATATAGAAAAATATATTTAAAAAGTGATTATTTTAATAAATAAATCAGCATCAAAAAAGCCTAAGAAATATGTAATAGCTTTTTTGATGCTGTATAGAAAATCTATACCCAAGCTTGTTTTAGAATCTTAAATAATTAAAACTCTACATATTTTAATTTGAAGCTTTGGGATAATAGATATTCAGTAATAAGCATATAATACTTATTAATACAAATAATTTTTAAGGGCAGAGTATAAGCTAATTATATTTAGCTTGTATAATATCAGAAAAAGTATTCTATAAATAATAATACAATACTGTAAAATAATATTAATAAAAGAATAAAAATATTCCTATTATATGAATGAATTTATGAAAAACCAATATTTATATAATAATTTAAAGGAGATAAAAGTATGAATATACAAATATTTGGGCGAAAAAAATGCTTTGATACAAAAAAAGCAGAAAGATATTTTAAAGAAAGAAATATAAATTTTCAATTTATAGATATAGATTTAAAAGGACTTAGTAAAGGCGAACTGAATTCTGTAAAAAAGTCTATTTCTATAAATGAATTAATAAATAAAGATAGTAAGGATTATAGAAAATTAAATTTAGACAAAATTAGAAGTAATGACATGAAAGAAGAGATTTTATTAAAAAATCCTAAATTATTTATATCTCCAATAGTTAGAAATAGTAATATTGCCACTTTAGGATATAAAAAAGAAATTTGGGATACCTGGGAATAAAATAAAGTAAAAAAGGTGAATAAATGATTAAAATAAAAATACAAAAGGTTAAAGAAGAACAGCTTATATTTAAAATTAGTTTAAAAGAAAATGATATAGAAAGATATCCATTATTAAAGAGACCTATAATAGAAGGTAAGCAAATAAAAGGTAGATTTAATTATGAAGTGCCGCTTAGATATTTTGTACCAATAATAAATAACATAAATAAGGAAGATTTCATTATTGATAAAAATAGTAAATTAGAATTTCTAGAGTTTTTTGACAACTTTGAAGAAAGACATTATGCCAGTTTATCAGCAACTCCTAAATTCATGAAAACATGGAGAAATGAAGATTGTCCTAATATATTTAAAATAAAAATAAATCCTGAAAATAAAAATTTATCTAAACAATTAGCTTTTAAAAAAATAAAAATAAAAATTGATTAAAGATAAAAAGGAATTAAAGCATTTTAGCTTTAATTCCTTTTCATATTTAATGAAGGAGATGAATTTATATGGATTAGCTTTAAAGCTAATAGCTATATTAAATATATGAATAAACTCATATAAATGTTACATATAAAATTATGTTTTTAAATTTTAAACTCAATAATATTTATTGGATAATGTATAAAATAAGGATAGGGTTTTTGTACTGTTATACAATTAAATAAAGTGGAAATAAATTATATAATAAACATATGAAGTAAAAGTTAAAGAAGTTTTGGAGGTATATAAGTGGAAAAGAAATATAGTTATGGAAGAGGTTCTTTTAAAACAATAGAAGCTGGTAATGAACTATCTTGGATGATTGGAAATGGTATAGGCGGATATGCAAATTCAACAGTCGCAGGAGGAAGTGCTATTATGCATCATGGATACTTAATAGCAGCTTTAAATCCACCAGTTAATAGATTTTTAATATTAACTAAAACTCAAGAAGAAGTAGATATAAATGGAAGAAGGTATGATTTATCTTCTCAACAATATATAAATACATCTAAAAATGGTCATGAATATTTAGAAAAGTTTATTTTTGATTCAATACCAGAGTACCATTATAGAGTAGAAGATGTTAAAATCAAAAAAAGTATATCAATGGATTATGGACATAATACAGTAGCAATATGTTATGAAATACAAAATGGTATTGAAGATTTAAATTTTAAAATAATACCTTTATTTAATTACAGATTATCAGGAGAATCTATTGAAAAATCAAATTTAAGATTTGATAAAGTTATAGAAAATAATAAACTTATATTAACGCCAGAAAAAAATAAGGAGTTAAAAATAAGTTTTTACACATCACAAGGTGATTACTATGACAGAAGTTTAATACCAACAACAATGGCAACTCCAAATTATTTGTTTGAAGAAAATCAATATTATATGATAGATAATAGAACTGGATTTTTAGGGGTGGACAATCACTATACTCCATATGAAGTAAATATAAATATAAAAGCTAAAGAAATAAAAAAGTTTTATGTTATATGTACATTAGAAAACGAAATAAATAAGACAGGATTTGAAATAGAAAAAAAGTATAAGAATAGGATAAACACTTTAATAGAAAAAGCTGGATACAATGATAATTTTGCAAATAATCTTGTTAAAGCTGCGGATCACTTTATAGTTGATAGAAAAAGCACTGGACTTAAAACTATATTAGCAGGATATCCATGGTTTACTGATTGGGGCAGAGATACTATGATTGCTTTTGAAGGGTTAGTATTATGCACAAAAAGATTTGAAGATGCTAGAGAGATATTAGAATCATTTTCTAAATATGTAAAGAATGGATTAGTACCTAATTTATTTCCTGATGCTAATACTGAACCTTTATATAATACAGTAGATGCATCACTTTGGTATTTTCAAGCTGTTTATAAATATCTAAAATATACTGGTAATGAGGAAGATTACAAATTTATAGAAGAAAAAATATATGATAAGTTAGTAGAAATTTTTAAGTCATATTCTAGTAAAACAGATTTTTCTATAGGAATGGATGAGGATGGATTAATTTTTGCAGGATCAGGTTTAGATCAAGTAACATGGATGGATGTAAGAGTTGGAGATATTGTGGTAACTCCAAGACATGGAAAACCTGTAGAAATAAATGCTTTATGGTATAATGCCTTATGTATAATGGAAGAGCTAAGAATTAGATTTAATAAAGAAAATTTATATTATAAAGAGTTATCACTAAAAGTTAAAGATTCTTTTAATAAAAAATTTTGGAATAAAGACAAACAATGTCTTTTTGATGTTATAGATGAAGATGATGATAAAATTCGTCCTAACCAGCTATGGGCAGTTTCACTTCCATTTTCAATATTAGATAGAGAAAAGGAAAAACAAATAGTAGATACTTCCTATAAACATTTATATTCTACATATGGATTAAGATCACTTTCATTTATGGATAAAGAATTTAAAGATAAATATATAGGTGAGTTATTTAAAAGAGATTTAGCTTATCATATGGGAACTACTTGGGGGTTCTTAATTGGACCATTTATTACATCTTATTGCAAAGTTAATAATTATGATGAAAAAGCTATAATAAAAGCAAAAGAAATGCTGTCAGTATTTGAAGATCATATGAGAGATGGATGTATAAATGGTATAGCTGAAATATTTGATGGAGAATTTTCTTCTACAAGTAGAGGATGCTATTCTCAAGCATGGAGTGTTGGTGAAGTATTGAGAGTGTACTGTGATATAAATAAATATTAATATATAAAACTGCTAAAGATAAAATATATTTTTGGCAGTTTTTTATAAATATTTAATATACAGAAAAATGTAAGAAAATTTACAATATATTATATAATTATGTTACAATGTAAATATGTTTTTAAGAAAGGTTAGAAAATATGAAAAATTTATTCAAATTATCGAATATTATATTTAGTGCAGCAATAATAATAAGTTTATATGGATTCTATAAAATATATAGAATAAAACAAAATATTTTTTATGGATCGTGTCCTATTGAAGATAATAGACCAATACTATATTCAGGTATACTTCTTATGATACTATCTATTATTATATCTTACATAGAAGATTTAAAAATAAAGAAACGAATTAAATATTAATCATACTAGAGATAAGTAAGGAGAAAAAGTTGAGACAACGTATTAAGGGTAAATTCATAAAAAGGAAACTTAAAGTTTTTAGTAATGCTTACAAAGATATAATAGACTTTTATAATTTAATAAGATTGAATTATGTTGTAGAATTGAAATTAGGAAAAGATTATTTAGATGAAAAAGGCAATAATCTTGCTGAAATTTTAGAAAATTACTTTGTTAATGAAGGATATGATATTATAGTAGAGTGTTATATGGAAGGTGAAAATTCATATTTAATAATTGATTGTGAAGATGAAAAAGAAAACATGTGGAATATGGTTAGTTTTATATATAGATTATTAGTTAAATTTAATATTGAACATGAAATAATATGGTAATATCAATATGATAATACTTTATTATTTTGATATCAATAATTTTGTAATTAAAAACAAAGTAAACAAGCTATTTTAATAAAGTTTAGTTATCATTTTAATATTTTATATAATACTTATTAAGTTAAACAAAATAGAAATATAGTAAAAATTGATGAAAAAATATGAATTATAGAGCTTTTTAAAGTTTGGCATATTTATTGCTTGAATAATATATGAAACTTTAGAGGCTCTTTTTATTTAGTTACAAAGAAAACATATATATGTAAAAAATTACAATAAAAAATTTAAACGATTACTAATAAAGTGCAAAGGAATAATATTATTATCAAAATGAGAAAAATTTTCGTTTTGATAATGATTACATATTCTCGAGTGATGATTAAGTTAATAGATTTACATGAGGGGGAATATATAATTATGTTAGAAACAAAGAAAAGAAAAAGTAAGAGTACTTCACTTTTTGATTTAGAGGGAGTACCATCTCTGAAAAAAGCACTACCATTGTCATTTCAACATTTATTAGCTATGATAGTTGGAAATGTAACACCAGCTATTATAGTTGCAGGAGTTTCAGATTTAAGTGCAGCTGATAAAATTCTTTTAGTCCAAGCGTCGATGTTTATGGCTGGTATATCAACTTTATTACAATTATATCCTATTTGGAAATTAGGATCAGGTCTTCCGGTAATTATAGGAATTAGTTTTGCTTATGTGCCTACTCTAACTGCTATAGGAAGTGCATATGGAATAAAGGCAATTTTTGGAGCACAATTAATTGGAGGTATTGCGGCTGTTATAGTTGGAGCTTTCATAAAGCCTTTAAGAAAGTTATTTCCACCAATGGTAGCAGGTACAGTTGTATTTACTATAGGTTTATCTTTATATCCTACAGCTATTAAATATATGGCTGGAGGGGCATCAGCAAAAGATTTTGGCGCTCCTATATATTGGGTAATCGCACTAGTAACTCTTGCTGTGGTGCTAATTTGTAATAATTTTGGTAAGGGATATATTAAGCTTGCATCTATTTTAATTGGAATTATAGTAGGATATATTTTTTCAATATTTTTAGGACAAGTAAAATTTGATGCAGTTTCTACTGCAGCATGGGCACAATTACCAACCGTTAATCATTTCGGATTAGAATTTATACCTTCCGCCATAATATCTATGGTTGTTATATATGTAGTTAATTCTGTACAGGCAGTAGGGGATTATTCAGCTACAACAGCAGGAGGACTTGATAGAGTTCCAGAGGATAGAGAATTATCTGGTGGAATAATTGCAAATGGGTTAATAAATATCATTGGACCATTTTTTGGAGGCTTACCAACAGCAACCTATAGTCAAAATGTTGGAATAGTTGCTATGACAAAAGTTGTTAGTAAATATGTATTTGCTTTAACTGCTGGATTTATATTAATTGCTGGATTTATACCTAAATTTGGAGCAGTTATTACAACTATACCACAAAGTGTTTTAGGAGGAGCCACAATTACGGTTTTTGCTATGATAACTATGACTGGTATTAAACTAATAATACAAGACGAGCTTTCAGGAAGAAATTTAAGTATAGTAGGACTTTCAGTTGCGCTTGGTATGGGAATTACACAAGTTCCTGGAGCGTTAGATGCTTTTCCAAGCTGGGTAAGTATGGTGTTTGGAAGTTCTCCAGTAGTAATAACAACACTGGTTGTAATACTTTTAAATACAATACTTCCAAAACAAAGTATTGCTCAAGAAGAAAAAGAAAGAAAAGAAATGGAATAACTATATACAAGGGATTATATGCCAAAGTGCATATAATCCCTATTTTTATAATTTCTTTACATCGGATTTCGATTGAACATATATAAGTTTATGTTAATCTTGATAAGAGTAAGGTCATAAGAAAATTTACATATGTTCAATTTCTTATGGCATGAAAATTGCTTAATATACAAGTAGTAAAAATATTTTATAGTTCTTACTAAATAAAGGGTAAAAGAGGTGTTTAGATATGCCATCTATATTGAAAGAAATTCAGAGTGCTGTAATGAAATATGCCAATATAGTAGAGAAAATACTTATGGTAGATGTTGAAGTAGTTGATGAAAATCTAATAAGGATTGCAGCAACAGGAGCCTATAGAAATAGAATAGATAAGGATATATCAAAGCAAGGATATGCCTATAGAGAGGTATTAAAAACAGGAGAATTTAAAGCTATAACAGAGCCAGGCAAAGACAATATATGTAAATATTGTATTAAAAGAGGAAAATGTGAAGAAGTATTTGAAATGAGTACTCCAATAAAATTTCAAGGAAGAATAATAGGGGTTATAGGATTAGTATGCTTTAATAAAGAACAAAAGCATCAAATACTAGCACGATTTGATAATTATAAAGCATTTATGGAGCAAATAGCAGAGTTTATAAGTACTGCAGCTTATGAAAATCTTCAAAGAAAAAGAGAAGGAACCGTTGTAAAATCATTAAATTTAATAATAGATAAAATGGATCAAGGTGTAATGGTCCTAAATAAAAATGATAAAGTAACTCATATTAATTCTAAAGGGGTAGAACTTATAAAACATGTGGATAATTTTTTTGTATCCAAAGTAGTTATAGAGCCAACAGGGGATAGCTTATTTCAAATGGAAATATATAAGGTATCAATAGACAATCAAAGCTTTCAATTTATAGGAAATATTTTTTCTATGGAGCTTAATGATAATCAATTTGATAAGATATTTATTTTTAGAGATTATAAAGGATTTAGAGATAATATTTCAGAATATACGAGTATTAAAAAAGTTATAAAAACAGAAAACATATTAGGACAAACGAAGATAATGCAAGATCTTAAACGGAAGGTTAAAAAAATTGCACTCTCAACATCAACAGTTTTAGTAACAGGAGAAAGTGGAACTGGAAAAGAAGTATTTGCTAGAGCTATACATAATGAAGGAAATAGAAAGGCTAAGGCTTTTATTGCAATAAATTGTGGAGCTATTCCAGATACTTTATTAGAAAGCGAATTATTTGGATATGTAAAAGGTGCTTTTACAGGCGCTGATCCAATGGGAAAGATAGGTAAGTTTGAACTTGCAAATAAGGGAACTATATTTCTAGATGAAATAGGAGATATGCCAATTTATCTTCAAACTAAGTTGTTGAGAGTTCTTCAAGAAAGAAAAATAACTAGAGTTGGGTCTAATAAAGAAATCGATATTGATGTAAGAGTAATTGCAGCAACCAATAGAAATTTGAAGGAACTTATAAAGGAAAATAAGTTTAGAGAAGATTTATATTATAGATTAAATGTAATACCTTTTGAAATTCCTCCTCTACGAGACAGAATAGAAGATATTGATTTATTAATTGATTTTTTTATACAAAGATATACAAATTTGTTAGATAGGAATTTTGATTCAATAACAATAACTAAAGAAGTTAAAGAAGCCTTTTACAAATATACTTGGCCAGGAAATGTTAGGGAACTAGAAAATACTATAGAATTCATAGTTAATATGATAGGCTCAGACGGTATAATAGATAAAGATGTAATACCAAAAAATATTTTATCAAGTGAAAAACTTGATATATATTATAATACAAAGGAAATTGTACCAATTAAAGAGTTAGAAGAAAAGGAAATAAGGAAAGCTTTAGAATTATATGGGACAAGTACCGAAGATAAAAAGAAAATCGCTAAAAAACTTGGGATAGGAATAGCAACTTTATATAGAAAAATAGATGAATACAAATTATTAAAACAATAAATCATATTTTATAAAATAAATAATAAGATTAAGAAAATATAATTACCAAGATAGAAAAATAGACTGATAATCTCAATTGGTATCAGTCTTTAATAATATAAAGTGTAAGTTATAATAATGAATAAAAGTAAATATATACAAATAAAAAAATAAAAAGTAATTATTGAAAAAATATAACAAAAGTAATAAAATTTAATATAATACCCCTTTGAAAACAGTTACAAAATTAAATATATAAAATAAGATATTTATTTTAAAAAATATATATAATTTATTAAAGAATAGAAAGCGAGGTGTAGTAATTAAATATAAAATAGTGATATATAATAAAACTAAAATAGGTTTAATTTATTTAAATTATAGGAATCTGTTAAGCTGTTAT
>NZ_LBMX01000043.1:0-21573 GCF_001010885.1 Clostridium sp. C8
CCCCAGAGGTCCAGAAATTTGAAGCTAAAAAAATCCAATTTTATTAAAAAAGTCCAAGCTTTACGTAATATTTCAGTTATTTTAAAAAGGAAATCTAAAAATATTAAAAACTTACATAAAGATATTTCTAAATTAAATTAAGGATCATGTGATAATATAAATACGTAGAGTGTAAAGCATTACAAAAGAAAGCAACATATAAGTATTTGCATTGATTTTAGAAAAAGTTATATAAATGTAAACTATATATGTTAAAGATTAAATACTAATAAAATATTATATATGTAATTTAATATGGAGGGGTTTAAATGAAAATCAAAAAATTAGCATCGATTTTATTGGCAGCAACGTTAAGCTTAGGTCTAGTAGCTTGTGGAAGTAATGGTGGAAGTACAGGCAAGAAGGACGAAGATAGCAAAAGCAAGAAAATAACAATATGGGCATGGGATGAAGCTTTCAACATAGTAGCAGCAAATAAGGCTAAAGAAATATACAAGAAAGAAAATCCAGATGCAGAAATTGAAGTTGTTACAATGGCTCAAGATGATATTGTAGCTAAATTAAATACAAGTTTATCCTCAGGATCATATGAAGGACTTCCTAATGTTGTATTAATTGAAGATTATAAGATTCAAGGATATCTAACAGCATACAAGGATGAGTTTGCAGACTTATCATCAGTAGCTAAAAAAGATGACTTTGCAGAATATAAAACAGGTGTAAATTATATTGACGGTAAATTATATGGAGTACCTTTTGATAGTGGAGTAGCAGCAACTTTTTATAGAACAGATTTAATAGAGAAAGCTGGATACACTAAAGAAGATATGCAAAACTTAACTTGGGAAAAATACATTGAAATAGGTAAGGCTGTAAAAGAAAAAACTGGAGTTGCAATGTGTACATTAGATCCTAGTGATATAGGACAAATTAGAATGATGTTACAAAGTGCAGGAGCATGGTACACAGATGCTGATGGAAAAGTTTCAATTGCAGACAATCAAGCATTAAAGGATTCTATAAAAGTATATAATGAATTAGTAAAATCAGGAATAACAAAGCAAACAGCAGATTGGGATCAATTTGTAGGAGCATTTAATAATGGCGAAGTTGCATCAGTAGTTACTGGTTGTTGGATTGGACCTTCAATTAAAAAGGCTGAAGATCAAAGTGGAAAATGGGCTATAGCACCATTCCCTAAAATGGCAAGCAACTCTAAATCTGTTAATGCATCTTCAATAGGAGGAGCAGGTTGGTATGTTCTTAAAAATGTTGGAAATACAGATATGGCAAAAGATTTCCTAGGAAAAACATTTGCTTCAAATGCAGATTTAATGAACGATTTAGCAGATTCTATAACTTTAGTTAGTACTCTAAATAAAGCAGCGCAAGCTTCAAATTATTCAAAACCAAATGAATTCTTTGGTGGACAAGAAATATTTGCAGATTTTGCAGATTGGACAGGTAAAGTACCTTCAGTAAATTATGGTTTACACACTTATGCTATAGAAGATATCATGACTGAAGCTGTTCAAGCTATAGTTAATGGAGCAGATATTGATTCAACATTAAAAACTTTCCAAGGTCAAATTGAATCAGCAGTAGCACAATAAGGATAAGAGATAAATATTATATTCCTTGAGACCTCGCAGGCTCCAAGTCACCAGAATATAATATATATCATCACAGACTTAATAAAAATAGGTAATTAGTCTATAAATTCATAAATAATAAAAAATAGCCATTTATTAAAGGATAATTAGTAAATGGCTATTTCTTGTATAGGGGGAGTACACTTGAAGAGGAGTAATAACAATAGAAGTATAAATTATAAATTAGATCGAAAAGCGTGGTTATTTGTTATACCAAGTATCATACTAGTAACTGTATTTGTGTTTTATCCAATGATACAAGCCTTTATAACATCATTACAAAGTGGAATGGGTAATAATCTAAGTTTTGTTGGTATAGATAATTATAAAAGAATGCTTACAGATTCAACATTTAAAAAAGCATTATTTAATACGGTATTATATTTAGTGATTCAAGTACCAATCATGATTATTTTAGCTCTTGTAATATCAGCTCTATTAAATGATAAAAAATTAAAAGCAAGAGGATTTTTCAGAACAGCGATATTTCTTCCATGTGTTACATCACTTGTAGCATACTCAATTATATTTAAAAGTTTATTTGCAACAGATGGATTTGTGAATGTATTTTTAATGAAAATTAACATGATATCACAACCAATTGCATGGATTACTCATCCTATATGGGCTAAACTATTAATCATAATAGCAATAACATGGAGATGGACAGGTTACAATATGGTCTTTTATTTAGCAGGAATGCAATCAATTGATGATTCAATATATGAAGCAGCTGAAATTGATGGAGCAAATGCTTTTATGAGATTTAAATGTATAACACTTCCATTATTAAAGCCTATTATCTTGTTTACAACAATAAACTCAACAATAGGAACATTACAATTATTTGATGAAACTGTGAATATAACTAATGGAGGCCCAGCAAATGCAACAATAACTATTTCACAATATATATATAACTTATTATTTAAATATTCGCCAAACTTTGGATATGCAGCAGCAATTTCATATGTAATAGTTCTTATAATAGTAATACTATCATTTATTCAATTAAAAGCAGGAGGAGATAAAGATGAGTAAAAAAAGTGGAAAAAGCAGAGTAATAAATTTTTTGAAATATTCATTTTTAACTATTTTATCTTTTGTATCAATTTTCCCATTTATTTGGATGATTATAGCTACAACTAATAAATCAGTTGATGTAACAAGAGGAACTTTAATACCAGGAAGCTATTTCTTTGAAAACTTAAAAAGTCTTTTAGGATCAGATCTTAAATATATGACAGCATTTAAGAATTCATTAATAATTGCAGTTCTTACAACAGTCTTAGCCATGATAGTTTCTTCACTAGCAGGATATGCATTTGAAGTATATAAAACTAAAACTAGAGATAAAGTATTTAATTTTATATTACTATCTATGATGGTACCTTTTGCAGCTTTAATAGTTCCTTTATTTAGATTATTTAGCAAGCTTAATAATGTGCCAGGACTAAAGACAATATCATTAAATACTCATGGAGCAGTAATTATTATTTCAATTGCAACAGCCTTTTTGATATTTTTCTTTAGGCAAAATACAAAGACTTTTCCAAAGGATTTAATAGAAGCAGCAAGAATAGACGGCCTTGGAGAATTTGCTATATTCTTTAGAATTTACATGCCAACTATGAAATCAACTTATGCAGCAGCAACAATAGTTACATTTATGGCTAGTTGGAATAATTATTTATGGCCACTTATAGCTTTACAATCACCAGATAAAAGAACTTTACCACTTGTTATATCAGCTTTAGGATCATCATATACCCCAGACTATGGAATGATTATGACTGCAGTTGTAATTGCAACACTTCCTACAGCATTAATCTTCTTCTTAATGCAAAAGCATTTTGTTGCTGGTATGACAGGTTCTGTAAAGGGATAAAATTACCAATTTTCTGGACCTCAGGGGTCCAATAAATTGGTCCCCTGAGGTCCAGAAAATACCAAAATACTAATATAAAGAGGAGTGTATAGAGATTTATGTTAAATTCAATAAACACACAAAATCAAAAGAATAAGACTACTGAACCTAGTTTAGCTTGGCTATCAGACCCGGAAATTTTTAGAGTTAATAGAATAGATGCTCATTCAGACCATCTGTTTTATGAGAATAGAGAAGATTTAGCATTAGGCTATAATATGCCTCTTAAGCAAAGTTTAAATGGAAAATGGAGATTTTCTTATGCAGTTAACCCAAGAAGTAGAATAAAGGATTTCTATAAAGAAGATTATGACTGTAGTGGATTTGATTTTATAAAAGTCCCAGGACATATTCAAATGCAAGGATATGACAAGTGCCAATATATAAATACAATGTATCCATGGGATGGAGTAGAAGAACTTAGGCCTCCACACATATCAGAGGATTATAATCCAGTAGGAAGTTATGTTAATTTCTTTGAAGTAAAAGATGAACTTAAGAATAAAAGAATATATATATCCTTCCAAGGAGTTGAAACAGCATTTTATGTTTGGCTAAATGGAAGTTTTGTAGGGTATAGTGAAGATACTTTTACTCCATCAGAATTTGAATTAACAGAATATCTTAAAGATGGAGAAAATAAACTTGCAGTTGAAGTATATAAAAGAAGTAGTGCAAGCTGGATAGAGGATCAAGATTTTTGGAGATTTTCAGGAATATTTAGAGATGTATATTTATATGCAGTTCCAGAGTTTCATGTAAAGGATTTATTTGTAAAAGCTAACTTAGATGATAGCTATAATAATGGTAAACTAAAGGTTGATATGAATTTGGTAAAATTTACACCCCTGGGGTCCAAAAATTTCCAAATGAAAGCTTATTTAAAGGATAGAGATGATAATTTAATTTATAGCTTTGAAAATATTGATGTAAATGACAGCGTAAATGAAGCTAATGTTACTTTTAGTGCAGATATAAGTGATATTAAATCCTGGAGTGCTGAAGATCCATATTTATACACTCTTTATATTGAACTTTTAGATAGCGAAGGAAATTTATTAGAAATAGTTCCACAAAAGCTTGGATTTAGAAGATTTGAAATGATAAATAATATAATGCACTTAAATGGAAAGAGAATAATATTTAAAGGCATAAATAGACATGAATTTAGTTCTGTTAATGGACGAGCAATAACAGAAGAGGATATGCTTTGGGATATAAAATTCTTAAAGCAAAATAATATAAATTCAGTAAGAACATCTCATTATCCAAATCAATCTTTATGGTATGACCTTTGCGATGAATATGGAATTTATTTAATAGATGAAGCTAATTTAGAAAGTCATGGTTCATGGCAAAAGATGGGAGCTTGCGATCCAGAGTGGAATGTGCCAGGATCACTTCCAGAGTGGAGAGATGTTGTTGTTGATAGGGCAGAATCTATGCTTCAAAGAGATAAGAATCATCCATCAATTTTAATATGGTCTTGTGGTAATGAATCTTATGCAGGAAGTAATATTTTAGAAATGACAAAGTATTTCCATGAGAAAGATGATACAAGATTGGTTCATTATGAAGGCGTAGTTTGGAATAGAGATTTTGAAGAAATAACTGATATGGAAAGTAGAATGTATGCAAAACCAGCAGATATAGAAGAATATTTAAATAATAATCCTAAAAAACCTTATATAAGCTGTGAATATATGCATGCCATGGGAAATTCCTGTGGAGGAATGAAGCTATATGCAGATCTTGAAGATAAATATCCAATGTATCAAGGTGGATTTATATGGGATTATATAGATCAGTCTATAGAAATAATTAAAGATGGAAAAAGAGTATTTACTTATGGCGGAGACTTTGATGATAGAGCAACAGATTACTGTTTCTGTACAGATGGAATTATTTATGCAGATAGGACAATATCTCCAAAGGTTCAAGAAGTTAAAAAGCTTTATGCAAATGTTAAACTTACTCCAGATAATAAAGGCGTAACAATAAAAAATGATAATTTATTTGTAAGTACAGGTTGTTATGATTTTGTTGTGTATATAGAAAAGGAAGGAAATAAAGTTTTTGAAAAGACAATAAAAATTGATGTTGAGGCAAGTAGTAAAGAATATATTAAAATAGATTATCCAGACATAAAAGAAAATGGAGAATATACTTATAATGTTTCTATGAGATTAAGTGAAGATACATTATGGGGAGAAAAGGGACATGAAGTTGCTTTTGGACAAGAAATTT
The DNA here is from genome assembly GCF_001010885.1 of Clostridium sp. C8. Lineage (NCBI taxonomy): Bacteria > Bacillati > Bacillota > Clostridia > Eubacteriales > Clostridiaceae > Clostridium > Clostridium sp. C8. The sequence continues at coordinate 5,827 of NZ_LBMX01000043.1, forward strand.
ATAATATAGAGAGCAATAATAATTGTATAAAAGGAGACTTGAAAGTTGAAAACGTAGCTTGTACAATTGTAGATGATGATGGTAATGTTTGCACTTTAGACAGCCCAAATACATTTAAAATAATTCATGGTGATGTGAATATAGGGGTTACAGGTAAAAACTTTTCAATGATGTTCTCTAAACAAGAAGCTGGTTTAATATCTCTTGTATATGATGGAAAAGAATATATAACAAGAGTTCCAAGAACATCCTTCTTTAGAGCAGCAACAGATAATGATAAGGGAAATAATCATAATTTTAGGACAGCACAGTGGCAAATAGCAGGAATGCATCAGATATTAGTAGATTTTAAATATATAGAAGAAAAAGATAAGATAACTTTAACTTATAAATTTGAAATGCCAGTTAGTGTTAAAACTTTTAATACAGTGACTTATACAGTGACTCCAGATGGAAGCTTAAAGGTTGATTTACACTATGAAGGTGTTGAAGGATTACCTGAATTACCGTTATTTTCTATGGATTTTAAGCTTAAAAAAGAATTAAGTAATTTTGAGTATTATGGATATGGCCCAGAAGAAAATTATATAGATCGTAATAATGGGGCAATGCTTGGAAGATTTAAAAATACAGTATTAAATAATTTATCCAGATATTTAATCCCACAAGAATGTGGTAATAGAACAGAAGTAAGATGGGTAAAGGTTACAAATAACAATGATGAAGGATTATGCTTTAAATATGTTGATAAGCCATTTGAGTTAAGCGTATTGCCATATAGCGCATATGAACTTGAAAATGCAATGCATATAGAAGAACTTCCACCTGTTAATTATACATGGGTACGTATAATTGCAAAACAAATGGGTATAGGTGGAGATGATAGCTGGGGAGCTCCAGTGCATGATCAATATAAAGTTTCATCTAAAGAAGATATAAACTTAAGCTTTATTATATCAAAGAATTAAATTTTTGAACCCCAGGGGACCAATTAATTGGACCCCTGGGGTCCAAAAAATTCCAAAAAAGTATGGAAGGTTTTGAGGAGTGGTATTATGAAAAAAGGTTATTGTAAAGTTCTAATTGTAGAAGATGAATTTATTATGCGTCAAGGAATGAAGCATATGCTTGAGTGGGAAAGGGAAGGCTTTACAATAGTTGGAGAAGCAAGCAATGGGCAAGAAGCCTTGGAATCAATTGAAATTTTAAGACCAGATATTATAATTTGTGATATAGTTATGCCTATATTAAATGGTGTTGATTTTTCTAAAATGGTACAAAAGGATTATCCAGATTTACAAATCATTATTTTAAGTAGCTATGATAATTTTGAATATGTAAAAAGTACTCTTTTAAATGGAGCAGTGGATTATATTTTAAAGCCAACATTAAATCCAAGTCAATTGTTAGCAACATTAAAAAAGGCTGTTGATAGAATTCCAGGTTTAGAATTGGTTAAAAATGAAGAAGTTTATTACAATAATTTAATTGAAAGATACTTACTTGGTTTTGATTCTAAATTAGATAGCAATAAATTTATAGATATATTTCCATATAGCTCTTTTAGAATATTTGGTATAAATTTAAAGCATGCTTGTGGAAGAAATAAAGATGATATAAAAAGAATAAAAACAGTAACCGAGAATTTTTACTTAAATAATAAGAGCTACAAATATCTAAGGATAATGATCAATGATGAAATCTTTCTAAATATAATTAATTATAAGATAAGCAAAGAAAATGAAATAGAAAAAAATATTGAAAAATATCTTGAAAAGAATATTATAAATAAGGAAAATGTTCTTTTTATAATTACGCCTAAGTTTGATAACATTTACAAGGTTAAAGAAGTTTACAATAAAAAATTTATACCATATTTGTCTCATAAGTTTTACCATAAAAATGATATATTATTAAACACAGAGAAATTAAAGACTACAGAAAAGTTAGAAAAATTTGATTCTAGTAGATATTCAAGCTATATAAAAAATAAGGAATTCAATTCAGCAATTAATATGATAGATGAGTATGTTAATTATGCTGTGAATTTGAAAATGGATGAATATAAGCTTAAGAATCTTGTGAAGAACTTGCTATATAATGTTCTGGTAACATTAGAAAATTATAAGATTGAAACTGAGGAACTAAGGCAAGGTTATTTTAAAAGAATAGATAATACTTCATATTCTCAAGATTTTACTAAAGAAATAGATAAAATAATATTAGAACTTAAAGATATTATTTCTAAAAGAGTTAGTATTGAAGAAGAAAAAATTAAGGAAATTTTAGAGTATATAAATGAGCATTACAATGAACCTCTTGAGTTAAGCGATATTTCAAGAGTATTTAATTTTAATTATTATTATTTATCATACTATTTCAACAATCATTGTAAAGAAGGTTTTTCAGAGTATTTAAATAGAATCAGAGTAGAAAAATCTTGTGATTTATTATTCCAAAACAAGTTTTATGTTTCAGAGATAAGTAATATGGTTGGATATTCAGATCATAGTTATTTTTGTAGGGTATTTAAAAAGATAACAGGATATACACCAAGCAATTACAGACGATTAAAATCAAGGGAGAGTGAAATGTAATGAAAAAGAAGCTGATAAAGAATAGTCTATTTGTTAAGATATTATGCGTTGTTGTTGCAGGAGTAATTTGTGTATCAGCTTCTATTAGTTACATTATAATTAATATATCTAAGAATATTTTTACAGATACATATAGTGATTCTCAAAAGAAAATATTTAAAGAAATAAATGATGAACTTTATGATTTTCATGGTGAACTAGTAAAAGTAATAAATTCTGTAAATTCGCACAGAGCATTTAGACTTTTTTTCACTGCAAATGATTTATCAACAAAAGAAAATTTTTCAACTATACATAGTGTTAAAAATCAAATGAAATCAGCTTTATCAACTAACACTTATGATATGAGTGTCTTAGTAGTAGGATTAAATGAAAAATCTTATTTTAATCGATCAGAAATTTTAACTATGAGACCAAAAGAAATATTGAATATGGATATTTCTAAGAAGGCTTTAGAAAATAGTAAAACTATTATATATAACTATTTAGAAAAAGGTTTTACATCATCAACAAAGGATGAAGGAGTAATTGTCATAACAAAAGCTTTAAATTTGAAAGATGGGGAACCTTATGGAATTATATATTTTACAATAAAAGAAAAAGATTTTGAAAAATTCTATGATTATTTTACTTTAGAAATAAATGATATAGTTTTATTAAATGAAAATAATGAAGTCTTATCTTCAAATAAAAAAGAGAACATTGGACAAGTTCAACAATCATTTAGAAGAAATATAGATGAGTTAGTGTTATCAAAGGAACTTAGTAAGAGCTATAATAACAAAAAGAATACAATATTAATTCAAAGATTGCCATATTGCAATTTAACCATATGTGGAACAGTTGATAATTATAAAGCACTAGGAAAAATGTATGATGTAAGTAAAATAGTTTTGATTTGCGTTGTAATAACTTTAGGAATTTTAATAGGAATATTTTTAATTGTTAGGCAAATGACAAGGCCTTTATATTTGCTTACTGAAAAAATGTCTAATGTAAGAAATGGAAACTTTGATGAATATATAGAAGTAAAAGGACCAGGAGAAGTTAAAGAGCTTTCATCTACATTTAATTATATGATAAAGGACTTAAATAGATATGTTAATGAGCTTGTTAAAGTTCAAAAGGAAAAAAGAAAAGCAGAAATTCATGCTTTGCAAATGCAAATAAATCCACATTATATCTTTAATACATTATCAAGTATAAAATGGCTTATATGGCAAGGCAGTAATGAAAAATCAATATCAGCACTTGATTCATTTATTAGCTTGCTTAGAAATACCATTAGTAAGACAGATGAGTTTATAACAGTAGAAGAAGAAATAGAAAATATAAAAAATTATGTTTTTATAAATAATATTAGATATGGGGATAGGATTAAGGTGGAATATTTTATAATGCCTGAATGTAATGGTTATTTAGTTCCTAAGTTGATTTTACAACCATTTATCGAAAATTCCTTCTTTCATGGCTTTCCATCTGACGAAGAAGGAAAAATTCAGGTGTTTATAAAAGAACAAGGTGAAGATATAAAAATAGAGATATATGATAATGGAGTTGGAATAGAAGAAGAAACTTTAGAAAAGGTTAAAGAAAAGAGAGAAACAAGAAATGCGCATTTTAGTGGAATAGGAGTAAATAATGTTGATAGCAGGATTAAACTTATTTACGGAAATGAATATGGAATAGAAATAAAAAGTAAATTAAATAAAGGAACCACAGTGACAATTTTACTACCTATGAAGAAGTAGAAATTATGCTTGTTATATCGATATGAGAATATAATAATAGATTATTTAGTTCTTAATTATTATAATAGGAAATTAAATGATTTTAAGAGTGCTATATTTTAAATTGGAAATGAATATAAATATTTAATTTATGGTGAAGTAATTATATAATATTAGTATTATAATAAATTATATAAAGCCTAGTATAATTTTAAAATGTGGAAGAGGTGATTGTTTGCTTAATAAAATAGACTATAATTTAGAGGAAGATATTATAGAAGAAATAAAAGAAATATCTAGAAAATATCATAATATTAAAAAAGTAGTTTTATTTGGTTCAAGAGCAAGAAAAGATAACTCACCTAGAAGTGATATTGATTTAGCGATATATTTAGATGTTAAATCTTCAGACCTGTTAGAATTTATTGAAGATATAGAAAATAATACAGCTACCTTATTAGAATTTGATTTTTCAAATATGAATTCAATAGAGGATGAGATATTTATTGAACAAGTAAATAAAGAAGGGATAGTTATATATGAGAAGCATTGACTTTAAATATATGAATTTAAAAAAAGCTTATTCAAGATTAAAAGAAGTCAGTGATTTATATGATGGGAAAAAGGATATAATAAGAGATAGTTTAATACAAAGATTTGAATTTACTTATGAATTAACTCATAAAACCTTAAAGGAATTTATGAAGTATTTAGGAGCTACCCTAGAAAACTCATTTCCACGTACTATTTTTAAGAAGGCATATGTGAATAATTTGATTTCAGATGATAAAGTATGGATAAATTTATTAGAAGATAGAAATTCTACGTTACATATTTATAATGAAAATATGTCTAATGAAATAGCAGATAGAATAGTTAATAAATATGTTGATGCTATTGGTGAGTTAGTAGAGAACTTAGAAAAGCTATTATAAGTTTTTAAAAATAATAAAAGGCCTCAGGGGTACTGCCCCTGAGGCTAAATGTTTTTATTTATAAATATTTTTCAAAAAATTCTTCTTCTGGTGTAAATAAATAGATAAGCCCTTCTAAGAAACTTATTAATTCAATAATTCCTATAATACCTGTAAAACTTAATATTAAATATAGTATTCCAATCTTATATTTACCTAAGTAAAATTTCTGAGCACCAAACATTCCAAAGAAAATTGCAAAAAAAGCGGCTATATACTTACTAAAATCACTATTTAATATATCTATATTATAACGTATTTTTAGACGCTATAATATATAAGAAAATATTATTTAATTGAGAAATAAAAGGTATATATTTTCAAGTTAATTGAAATGTTATATAGAAATTTGTATAAGTTTTATTATTAACGTAAGAAAAATTATCTTTATTAATCTTTATATATAAAGTTTATTATAATTTGCAAATCTAAATGAAAACCTTATAGTATTGTGCAATGATTTGGTATTGTTAATAACAAGCAAAAAAGTGATAATGAAAACGAGGGATGAAGATGAAAGAAAGAGCAAGAAGTATATTAGAATCAATCTTAGAAAAGGGAAGCATAAAATCTAAAACTTTAATTGAAGAATTCAATATATCAAAAAGAACTCTTTATTATGATATTGAAGATATAAACTATTTTATAAAAGACTGTGGCGAAGTAAGAAATATAAATCATGCATTTTCATTTATAGGAGATTACAACTTGCTACATAAAAAGCTTTATATTGAAGAAGATGATTATATAAATATAGAAAATAGAAAAAATTATATTCTATATAAAATACTTAATGAAGAAAAAGTCACAATAGAAGTTTTATCTAACGAAATGATACTTTCTAAAAATACTATAGTTCAAACCTTTGAATATTTAAAGAATGATCTTAGAAATATGGGGTTAACATTAGTTTATAAGAGAGGCTATAAAATAGTTGGTGATGAAACAAAAATAAGGGACATTTACATACTATTGATGGAAGAAGATAGGGAGTTATTAAAAGATTATAATAAAAAAATACTAGATTTTGATAGTAAGTGTTTTCTTAAACTTACCGATTATTCTTTAACTAATCTTTCAAAGTTTGCAGAGTTTATAAATAGAAGAATAAAAAATGGATATACAATAAATTCTTATAAATTTAAATCTGATGTAAAAGGCTTTGAATATTATAATTTGACTAAAACTCTTTTGAGTGAAGATGCTAATGAAGAAGAAATATCATATTTATGTGCATATATAAGTACACTTCCAAGTCTAAATAATAATGTTTCTGAGGATATAATTGAAAAATATGTTGATAAATTAATAAGAAGATTTGAAGTTAATACAGCTATTCAATTAGAAAATAAAAATGTATTTAAGAAAAATATTAAAAGACATTTATTGTCTTCATATTACAGAATAAGATTTAGATTCCCAATAAGTAATCCTTCATTAGAAGAAATAAAAAGAAAACATGATTCCTTATATAAAATAATTAAATCTATTTTAGAGGATAAAAATGACTTCCCAGATTTTATAGGGATAAGGGAAGAAGAAATAGGTTTTATTGCAGCATACTTTGGAGGATATTTAAGAGGTACTGAAACAGAGGTAGATATACGCAAAAAAGTGTTAGTTGTATGTCCTAATGGATTATTAATATCAAAAAATATTGAAATTCAATTATATAAGTACATTCCTGCTATAGATATTATAGGAGTTATGTCAATAAAAGATATGCAATGTTCTGATATAGATTATGACTACATAGTTTCAACAGTAGAAATCCCCAATAAAGAAAATGTTATAGTAGTAAATCCAATGTTAACTAAGTTAGATATTAAATTATTGATGGATAAATTAGTAACATTTAACCAAAGTAATTTACAATTTAATATTGAGCTAATAATGCAAGCAATAAAAAGGAATGCAAATATAATAAATTACGATAATTTGAAAAATGACTTAATAAAAATAATATATCAAATGGACGAAAAGGAGGCGTACCAACCAATGTTAAAAGAATTAATTAATGAGCAAAGAGTAAGAAAAGTATCTAAAGTTAAAGATTGGGAGGAGGCTATCAAAGTTGCAGCAAGACCATTATTAGAAGATGGATCTATAAAAGAAGAATATGTGGAAGCTATGATAGAAAGTATAAAAAAACATGGTCCATATATAGTACTAGCTGATAGGTTTGCTTTACCTCATGCAAATGAAAAAGAAGGAGTTAATAGATTATCGATGTCCTTATTAACTGTAGAAGAAGAAGTAGATCTTTTAGGTAAGCCGGTAAATATATTTATGGTTCTTGCAACAGTTGATAATAATAGTCATATAAAGGCTTTAGCTTCATTATCAGAACTTTTATATGATGAAGAAAACTTAAAGATTTTTAGAGATGGTGATTCAAAAAAAATATTAAAAATTATAAATGATCAAAATTAGGAGGTATTATATTATGAAAATTTTAGCTGTTTGTGGGTTTGGAGTAGGTTCTTCAATGATATTAAAGATGTCAATAGAAAAAGTGTTAAAGGAAATGAATATAAGTGCTGAGGTAAATAATACTGACATAAATGATGCAAGAGGAGCAGATTGTGATGTTATATTAACTAGCGCAGAGCTTCATAGAGAATTAGAAGGTACATGTAATGTTCCTGTTTATCCAGTAAAAAAATATATGGACTTAGTAGAAGTAAGAGAAGTATTAGAAAAATTCTTAAGTGAACGTTAGGAGGAGATTTATATGGACTTTTTAATCAATAATGTGCTACGTAATCCACCACTTTTATTAGGATTAATAGCTGCTTTAGGATTAATATTGCAAAAGAAAAAATTTGCTGATGTTGTTAAAGGATCATTATTAGCTGCATTTGGAATGGTAATACTAGATCAAGGAACATCAATGCTAGTAAGTGCTATATCCCCTATAAATAATGCATTCCAAGCTCTAAGTGGAGCAGGGGCAGTAGCTGAAGGATTAAATGATGCTACATTTACAGCAAGTTATGGTGGTACAGTAGGATTAGCAATGTTTATTGGACTTGTACTACATTTATTAATAGCTAGATTTACTCCAATAAAAACAATATTCTTAACAGGGCATATGTTATGGTGGTTCCCATTTATATTTGTAGCAGCTGGTGTTGAAGGTGGATTAGATGGTTGGATTCTTATAGCTTTTGCTGCAATTGCTTCAGCTTTATATTGGTCAATTATGCCTTGGGTATTAAGAAAGTATGTTAAAGATGTAACTGGTGATGAATCTTTCACACTTGGACATCCGAGTGGAATGTTAGCTTTAATATCTGGATTTATTGCTAGTAAAGTAGGAAATAAGGAAAAATCATGTGAAGATTTAAAGTTACCAGCAGGACTTTCTTTCTTCAGAGAAATTTCAATTACAGGTGGAATAGTAATATTTATTATGTTCATAGTAGTTGGACTTGCTATACCAGAAGGTTTTGGTGATATCCAAGAAAATATATTTATTTATGCAATTAAACAAGGATTTACATTTGGTGCTGGATTAATAGTAATGTTACAAGGCGTAAGAATGTTAATTAATCAAATAGTTCCTGCATTTAAAGGAATATCTGAAAAAGTTGTTCCTAATGCATTACCAGCATTTGATTGTCCTATATTATTCAACTATAAACCAAATGCTGTATTAATTGGATTTATTACAGCTATGATAACTTCAACAATAGTAATATTAATTTGTAATTACTTCAATGTATTTAATATTTTAATAATACCATTAGTTATAACTTCTTTCTTTGAATGTGGAGCAGCAGCGGTTATAGGAGAAGGACAAGGTGGTCTTAGAGGAGCTATAATTGGTACAATGGTTGCAGCAATAGTAATGGTTATTTTAGTAGGTATCTCAGCTGTTGTATATTCAGGAACAATCCAAAATTGGATATTAATATTTGGTGGTAATGACTTATCATTATTTGGAATATTAGGAAAGTTAATTTCATCATTTCTTGGAGGTTTTTAATAAGATATGGCTTTTAAGTATATTGATAAAATAAAAGATTTAATAGATGTAATTGAAAAAGAAGAAAAAGAAAATATGGAAAAAGCTACAGAAATAATTGTTAAAGCTATATTAAACAAAAAAGCTATATTTTCTTTTGGAGCTTCTCATGCAGGAATACTAACAGAAGAACTTTATTATAGAGCTGGAGGTCTTGTAGTTATTAACCCTATATTTCCAAGAAATCTTATGTTAGATACTTCTCCAATTACTATGACTAGTGAAATGGAAAGATTAGAGGGGTATGGAACTGCTGTAGCTAATAAAACTAATATCTCTGAAGGTGATGTAGTTATAGTACATTCAGTTTCAGGACGTAATCCAGTAAGTATAGAAATGGCAATTGAGTCTAAGAAAAAAGGTGCAACAGTAATTTGTATTACTAATTTGAGTTATTCTAAAGATGTGTCGTCTAGACATTCATCAGGTAAAAATTTATATCAAGTAAGTGATATAGTAATAGATAATCATGGTGAAAAAGGTGATGCATGTGTAGAAATAAGTGGGTTAAATCAAAAAGTTAGTCCTACATCAACTGTGGCTGCAGTTACAATAATGAATTCTATAATTGCAGAAGCAACAGAATTATTAGTTAAAAATGGAATGGATAAGCCACCTATATTCTACAGCGCTAATATAGATGGTGGAGATGAATTAAACAAAAAAATATTTGAAGAATATAGAGATGTAATACATTATCAATATTAATTATAAAAGGATCACATTAAGAGTTAAATTTAATGTGATCCTTTTATAATCCATCTTTAGTAATTTTTATTTTAGTAAGATTGCTTTAGTTTTATTAAGTAGATATGGATGTAATGTTTAATCTTTTAGATAGAAATAGGCAAATTCCTTTGGGACTAAGAAATTTACAAATATAAAAATGTTTAAAAAAATTTAAAATACTCTTGTAAAGGTAATCAAAAGGTGCTATATTATAAATATACAAAATATTGTACGTTAAATCGGGGGTGATTAGGTGGATGTTCATAATAAGCTTATGCAAAAGCTTGGAATAGCAATTACTTCTTTAGCAGTTGAATTTTTACCCTTAAATGTAGGTGATAGAATAAAAACTGTGGCAGAACTTTCTGAAAGCTATGATACAGCAAGAGGAACAATACAATCTGCCTTAAAATTCTTAAAAGAGCATGGTGCAATAACTTTAGAATCAAGAGGACATTTAGGAACTTTTATTCAGAATATAGACTATATAAGACTTCTAGAACTTACAGGTATAAAGTCATTAGTAGGGGTTATGCCATTACCATATTCAAAAAGATATGAAGGATTGGCAACTGGAATTTATAAATGTTTAAATGATAATGGAGTAAATACAAATCTTGCATTTATGAGAGGATCTAATCATAGATTAAAGGCATTAGAAGATGGAAGATATGATTTTGCAGTAACTTCAAGGTTAACAGCAGATTATTATTTAGAGAATAATAAACAAATCCAAATAGTTAAAAGCTTTGGAGATTTTAGTTATGTTAATGAACATATAATAGTTGTTTCAAAGGAATTTAAAGGTGAATTTCAAAAAGGAACAAGAGTTGGAATAGATAATTCATCTATAGACCAATTTATGTTAACAAAAATATATTTTGATGAAATAGAAGTAGAATATATTCCTCTAAGCTACAGTCAATTTATGACAGCTATAAAGGAAAATAAAATAGATGCAGCAATTTGGAATCTAGATGATATTGAAGATAGAAAAGATGATATTAAATTTATTCCAATAAACAGAGAAAGTAAGAATATTAAAGATACAGAAGCAGTTATAATTGCTAACAGAAGAAATTCTATAGTTCCAGCACTTTTTTCTAGAGTATTAAATGTAGAAGATGTGAAGGAATATCAAAAATCAGTTATAGATAAGCAAATAATGCCTCAATATTAGGGGGCATTGTAAGCATCAAAATACAAAAAAATGTACATTGGAGGTTTGAAGATGGATTTAACATTAAGATTAAACATACTAAGAGACGCAGGACAATTATCACAAGATAACTATGACAAAGTTATAAAAGTTATAGAATACTTTGAAGCAAAAAGGGGAATAAAGCTTTTAGAAGAAAATTCAGCTATGTTCATAACTCATTTGTGCTCTGCTTTATCAAGGATTGCAAATAATGATTTGGTAAATAAGCTAGAAGAGGTTGTAGCGCAATCTTTAAAGGAAGATAAAAATTATGAAAAAGCTGTGTTAGTAGCAAGGGATTTAGAGAATATCTTAGGTGAAATTCCAGAATCAGAGTTTGATTTTATAGTAATGCATGTTTGTACTTTACTTTAATTAATAACTTAATATACAACAAAGATAAAAAAAATTAATAATAAATGAACTTAATACTAAAACTAATACAAAAGCTAATATTAAAACTTAAAAAAGAGAAATTTTTAAATATGGGAGGAATAAAAAATGAAAAGAATAGTAGTAGGCGGACAAATAGACAAACAAAGAGTAGCAGACATAATTGCAAAAGTAGCAGGAGACAAAGCAACAATTGAAATCAAAAGTGATATAGAAGCAGCAATGGCAATAAAAACAGGAACAGCAGATTTTTATTTAGGTGCATGTAACACTGGTGGTGGTGGCGCACTTGCAATGGCAATAGCATTACTTGGAATGAACCAATGTGCAACTGTATCAATGCCAGGAAATATTAGAAGTGAAGCAGAAATAAAAGCAGAAGTTGAAGCAGGAAAAAAAGCATATGGATTTACAGCACAACATGCAGAAGAAGTTATACCAGTAATACTTAAGTATTTATTATAGAAGTAAATATAAGTAAAGATAATTTGTAGAATATCTTTTATTTAAATATCTACAATTTATAAATGCAAATTAAGTAAATCATAAAAATTAATAAGTTTTCATTTAAATTTATTATAAAAAATTTTAGGAGGTATTATTTATGCAATACGTAGTTGTAGCACTTTTAGGTGCACTAGCAGCAATATTAGCAAATGCAGGTATAGCTGTTTTCAATGATGGGTTTAGAGCTATAGTTCCAGAATACTTAGAAGGAAGAATGGATAAGAAAGCTTTAGCAGCAACATCTTTTGCAATTAGCTTTGGATTAGTTATAGGTTTTGGTATTCCAGTATCAATAGCTGCATCCATTATATTAATTCACAGTATATTATTAGGTACTGATATTATAGGTTCTTTCTGTCCAAGTGGCAAAAAAGGACTAGTTATATCAGGGGTAGTTGGAGCTCTTTATGGAGTAGGTATAGTTTATGGATTACAAGTTGTAGTTGATCTATTTGCAAAGCTACCAGTTAACTTCTTAGGTGCATTAGGACAAGTTGGTACTCCAATAACAGTTGCTTTTGCAGTATTCCCAGCACTTGTTGTTTCTTATCAATTTGGAATTAAAAAAGGTTTCCTTACAGGAATAATTGCTTTATTAGTAAGACAAATTACTGCAATTTATGGAACTTTTGCTGTAAATGGTGGTGCAGCTAAGATTAAATTAGATCAAGAAGGTATGGCATTACTTGCAGGTATGATAATCATGATAATTTTTGCAATGCAAGAAAAAGCAGATCCAAATGCACCACAAATTGATTTAGCAGCAATTTTTGCTGAAAGAGTTAAGAAGATTAAAAAGAATTTACCTATATTAGCATTAATGGGTGGATTAGTATCAGCAGCAACAAGCCTTAGTTTAGTAGCTGGAGACCCAATAAGCTTAAATCTTTTAGCAGAAGGAAAGACAACTGAAGCTGCAATGACAGCATTTGCAAGAGGTATAGGATTTATACCACTAGTTGCAACTACTGCAATTTCAACTGGAGTATATGCGCCAGCAGGTATGACATTTGTATTTGTTGTTGGATTCTTAATAGGAAACCCAATATTAGCATTTGTTGCAGGAGCATTAGTAATGGCTTTAGAAATCTACTTCTTAGATGGATTAGCTAAGCTTATGGATAAGTTCCCAGGAGTTAGAAAATGTGGAGATAACATAAGAACTGCAATGAGTAAAGTTTTAGAAGTAGCTTTATTAATAGGTGGTATGATGGCTGCACAAGCTATGGCACCAGGACTTGGATTATTCGTAGTAGTTGGATTATATGTATTAAATAAAACTTCAAAGAAACCAATAGTAGACATGGCAGTTGGTCCAGTAGGGGCAATAGCAGTTGGTATCTTAATAAACGTATTATACTTAGTTGGATTATATGTAGTACCTAAGTAGGAATTAGAAAAGTGAAAGAATGAAAGAGTTAAGGAAGTAACTCAGGCAAGCTGAGATTTAAAGAGTGAAAAAGTTAAGAAAACAACTCGGATAAGTGGAGTTGAGAAGTGAAAGAATAAACTCCTAAACTTTTTCACTCTTCACTCTTTCATTCTTTCCATTAAACAAAGGTGGTGTTTTTATGAATAAGGAAATTATTTATGCACATGAGCATATTACAATAGATTTGTCTGGAGTAAAGAAGGATATAGATTGTTTTTTAAATAATAAAAAGCAAACTATTGAAGAATTTAAAGATTTAAAGGCTAAAGGAGTTTCTACAATTATAGATGTTACAAATAGAGGCATGGGTAGAAGTACTGAATATGTAGCTGAAGTAATTAATGAAACAGGAATTAATATTCTTCAATCAACTGGATATTATAAAGAGCCATTTCTTCCAGAAGAAGTTTATAAAATAAATGAGAAAAAAATGGCTAAGATTTTAGTAGATGAAATAATAAATGGAATTGATGAAACATCAGTAAAGGCATCTGTTATAGGTGAAATAGGAACTAGTTTAAATAAGATAGAAGAAATGGAAAAGAAGGTATTTGAAGCTTCATGTATAGCTCATCTTGAAACAGGAGCTCCAATAATAACTCATACAACTCTTGGGAAATTGGGACTTGAGCAAATTGAGATATTTAAGAATTTTAATGTTGATTTATCTAAGGTTACATTAAGTCATATAGATTTAAGTGGAGACTTAGAATATATGGTTAGACTTCTTGATACAGGAGTAAATATAGCTTTTGATACAATTGGGAAAAATAATTATCAACCAGATGAAAAAAGAGCAGAATGGTTAAAGATGCTTTGTGATAAAGGATATAGCAATCAAATAGTGCTATCTATGGATATTACAAGAAAATCTCATTTTAAAGAGAATGGTGGACTTGGGTATAGTTATTTAATAGATAACTTCTTGCCAAGATTATATGAAAAAGAAATTTCTAGCAAGCATATAGAAAATATGTTAGTTAATAATATAAAAAATATATATAAACTAAAGTAGGAGGATAGCTTATGAGAACATACCCATTACATTCAATAGATTTAGAGGAAGCAAAAAAGTTACAATTTAAAGTAATAGATACTATAACAAAGCATTTTGATGGGAGAGAAATCCTATCTTTAGGAGATTTAGGAGTTGTTAAAGGTCTAAATAAGCCAACCTATACTAAAAAAGTAGAAAATGTTTTTGCGGAAGTATTTGATGCAGAAGCTGCAATATTAGTAAGGGGAGCAGGGACAGGAGCAATAAGATGGGGGTTAATTAGTTTCATGAAAAGTGGAGATACTATATTGGTTCATGATGCACCAATATATCCAACTTCAAAAGTTACAATTGAAACTATGGGACTTAATGTTATAAAAGCTAACTTTAATAATTTAGAAGATATAAAAGAAGTGATTTCAAAAAATCCAGAAATAAAAGGTGCATTAGTACAAAATACAAGACAAAAGATTGATGATTCGTATGATTTAGAAGAAGTTATAACTACTATTAAAGAAGGCAATCCTAATATAAAAATAGTTACAGATGATAATTATGCAGCTTTAAAAGTAAAGAAAATAGGAAATCAATGTGGAGCTGACCTTGGAAGTTTTTCATCTTTTAAAGTATTAGGACCTGAAGGTGTGGGAGTATTAATAGGTAAGAAAGATCTTATAGATAAAGTCTACGCACTAAATTATTCAGGAGGAAGTCAAGTTCAAGGACATGAAGCAATGGAAGCCTTAAGGGGACTTGTTTATGCTCCAGTTGCATTAGCAATACAGTCAGAAGTTAATGAAGAACTTGTAACTAGATTAAAGAGTGGAGAAGTTGAAGGCGTAAAGGATGCATTTCTTGCAAATGCTCAATCTAAGGTTTTATTAGTTGAGTTAAATGAAAACATAGCAGAAGATGTATTAGAGTTAACTACAAAGTATGGAGCAGCATCACATCCTGTAGGTTCAGAATCAAAATATGAATTTGCTCCAATGATGTATAGAGTTTCAGGAACTTTTAGAGAAGCAGATCCTACATTAGAGAAAAGAATGATAAGAGTAAATCCAATGAGAAGTGGTGCAGATACCATAATAAGGATTTTAAAAAGTGCAATTGATGACGTTAAAAGAGAAGCAAAGTAAGACCAGCTAATAATAGTC
>NZ_LBMX01000044.1:0-543 GCF_001010885.1 Clostridium sp. C8
AAATTTGTTTGTACAGTATGTGGATACGTTCATGAAGGGGATATGGCACCAGCACAATGTCCAGTATGTAAGGTAGGAGCTGATAAGTTTGTGGAACAATCAGCAGATTTAGCATGGGCAGATGAGCATAGAGTAGGAGTAGCAAAAGATGTAGATCCAAGAGTAATGGAAGGATTACAAGCTAACTTTGTAGGAGAATGTACAGAAGTAGGAATGTACTTAGCAATGTCAAGACAAGCAGATAGAGAAGGATTCCCAGAAGTAGCAGAAGCATATAAGAGAATAGCATTTGAAGAAGCAGAACATGCAGCAAAATTTGCAGAACTTATAGGAGAAGTAGTAGTAGCAGATACAAGAGCAAACTTACAAGCTAGAGTAGATGCAGAACATGGAGCATGCCAAGGAAAGAAAGACTTAGCAACATTAGCAAAACAATTAAACTTAGATGCAATTCATGATACAGTTCATGAAATGTGTAAAGATGAAGCTAGACACGGACAAGCATTTAAGGGATTATTAGATAGATATTTTGGTCAAAACTAA